>MNYL01000193.1 GCA_001873075.1 Fibrobacteres bacterium CG2_30_45_31
GCCCATTCGGCCATAGCTCCACTCACATTCGTAGGGGCGGAGATCCAATGGGAAAAATCGGCTATTTCCGATTCATCAAAACCGCTTTTGAGTCCCTCGAGATAAGCGTCGCGTTTGATGATAAAACGTAAGTAAGGTTCATCATTTTGAACGGTGGCAAGACACGAGGTCATAAAGAGCACACGAGGGGCACTTTCTACAGAAATGATCATTTCAAAATTAGGGAGCGTCGAAATCTGGGCCCCTTGCAAAGGATCCATCTGAGACGAAATCCACTGATGCGCCCAATCGCTCATTTTGACAAAAGAAATATTGTTTCGATCGATCGCAAAATCAATAAATCCCATGATCCACAATTCACGAAGGGGCTTTGCGAGAGAAGTCCAAGTAAGCGGACGCTCATCATCGGGAAGGCGGCAAGAAGGATCCAAAATCCAAAATAAACGGGCGATGGCAACAATGTCTTGTGGCGTTTTCATGGCACAAAGCAATTGCTTAAAATGTTCCATATCTCCGTGAAAACGTTCCCCTACCCACCAATGCAAAAATTCGTGACGTAAGCGAAAACCGCTCCGTTTTAAAAAAGCAATTCCCGTGGGGGATGCTTGCAATAAATTATTCTGGTGAACCAACCAACCTTTTTCTGAAAGGAATTGCATAATGAGAATCACTTCATCATGCGAAGCTTCCGTAGAAACCGGGCGGGAATAGGTAATGGCCTCTTCAGCGATCTGCAAAGAACGACGGTGCAAATTACCGGTGCCGTTCATGCGCATTTTCCCCAGTTGAGCAAACGAGAGAACCTCACAAATATGCCAATCCAGCATCCCAGAATTACTCACATAACGCAAATTCGTAGGCACTGGAGTTGCAACACTCGGTTTGACTAGGCTCTCCATAAATTCTTCAAAGCCCTGATAGATAAAGGAGCCTCGATCATTTTTGCTACGCCATAAATAAAGATCCTTGGCGGCATCCAACAAAAAAGATTCTAATGCCTGACGATAGTCACTCGAAACAGCAAGACGGAGTTCGTTTAATTCGAGACCGCGACTTCCACTCAAATAAATCAAAGAAATACAATCTTTTTGCCATTGTTCTAAACTATTGACAAAAGCCGCGAATCGCTTTTTTTCTAGAAAAAAAGTGGCCGTTTCAGACAAAATCAAAGAATTATTGAGAAGGCCTTTTTGCCCATAGGCTTTGGCATGCATATCCCTAAGCAGTGGCTTAGACATACCATCCAAAAACGTTTGCAAAGAGAACATACAACCTCCCATTAAGGGAGCCAAAGATAATAAAAAGAACGGTAAACCCCAAGTGTGAGGAATTAATCCTTACACACCCAGTTTCGCTTTCAATTCCTCCAAGCTTTGGACAACCGTGTGATTATTGCCCCAGAGGCGCGTAAAGCTCTTTCCGTAGGCTTCGGTGACCAATCGGTTGTCGAGGAGCAACAAAACGCCGCTATCCCCTTCTCCGCGAATGAGACGGCCCATCCCTTGGCGAAGTTCTAAAAGCGCTTCGGGCACAAATAAGTTCCGGAATGCATTTTCGCCTTTTTCTTTCATCCGATCCGCTTTACTCGCGACCAGTGGGTCGCCTGGATTTGGGAACGGCAATTTGGGAATCACTAGGAGTTCCAAAGCCTCTCCGGGGAGGTCGATCCCTTCCCAAAAGACTTGACAGCCGAGCAAGCAGGATTCGCGTTCTTTGCGGAACATTTCCACGAGGCTATCCATGCCGCCATCCACATGCTGGCTCAAGAGAAGTTTATTTTTTTCCGCGAACAAAGGCATCAGTGCGGAGTGAACCTTGGTCATGCTCACAATGCTTGTAAAAAGAGCCAACGTGTTGCGCTTATTCTGGGGTAAAATAGAGCAAAGGACATTTTCTAAAGCTGCCTGATATTCAGGATCATTGGGCTTTGGTAAAAAGTTGGCAATCAATACCGTCCGCTTGGCATTCACATCAAATGGTGCTTCGTAAATACGAGTGAAGGGTCTTTTCCCTGCGGGGAGATTCTCTGAATTCATTCCCATTTGGGCGATATAATAATCAAGAGTTCCTTGCACTGAAAGGGTGGCAGAGGTGAACGTCGCCGATTTGATCCAGGGATAAAACTTCTCTGCCCATATTTTACCTGGGTCCAGAGGCATTGCATTCATAATCACAGTATGAGGATTAAAGGGCTCTTCCAAATAGAAGACCCAATCTTCACGGTTGCCTTTGGAGATAAAATCAAAATCATCGGCAAAATGAACCGTATCGGAAATAATTCCATCGAGATCCCGGGCAAAGCCGTCCAAGGTTTTTTCTTCTCGTAACAAAGTCACGAGTGAATCAGAAGTCGCTTTTAGACCTACCAAAGCGTCCAATACAGCCTTAGGATCCGCATCGAATTCAGCAAATATTCCTTGAGTAAAACGGAAATTATTTTCTTTGCGTTTGCCCACTTTTTTGCCCAACTTCAGGAAAAAGCGATGCAATTGTTTTTCAGCTTCAGAGACGTCGCTCCGGAGGTGAGCACACAAAGGCTGCAATGCTTGTGAAGGCTTTTCAAGCGCAACGATTTTGCGTTCAATCTCAGCAATGAGTCCCTTGTCCTCGGCTTTCATGTGCACGAGTGTTTTGAAAATATTTCGCAAACGGAAAAACCGAAGAGAACGGCCAAAGGAATGGTGACTCAAGTTCGGTAAACGATGGGCTTCATCAAAAACGATATGATCGTAGGCAGGGAGAAGTGCGAAATCCAGAGCCAAATCGGCAAGGAAAAGAGAATGATTGATAAAGACCAAATTTGCCTTGGCCGCGCGACGGCGTGCAGAGAGCCCTGGGCATTTGGAGAAAAATGGGCAACGCTCCCCAGTGCAGGTAGAAGCATCACTCGAAATTTTTGCCCACAAAGCCCGATTGCGATTCAAGTTAAAACCGGTATTTTCGTTGCCATCGCCCGTGGAAGTCCTTTCCACCCAAGGGAGAAGAGTCATAAAAGTTTCGCGTTCATCACTCGCAAGCAACGTATCCGTGAAATCCAAATGTTCCTGGAATTTTCGGTAGCAGATGTAATTACCACGTCCCTTGAGAACGGTGGCGGAAACTTTACCCTCTAACAAAGGAGCAATCGAAGGTAAATCGCGCTGCCAGAGTTGTTCTTGCAAAGCCCGTGTGGCGGTACTGATCACCACCCGTTCACCGGCCGCCGCTTTGAGTGCTGCTGGGAGCAAATAGGCAAGCGTTTTACCGGTACCCGTGCCCGCTTCCAAAATGGAAAGCCCCCCCTTATACATGTTGCGTTCCACAATTTCCGCATAGTCCACTTGAGCTTCACGAGCCACAAAATCGGGAAGTATTTTAGAAAGTTTTCCTTCGGCGCCAAAAAATTCACGAATTCGTGGCATGTAAGGGGTTTTGTTCCCCATAGGCGCTGGAATATCCTCTGGATCCTCGGCATTCAAAATTGTGTGGTCTGGAGTCACAGCATCAAATACGGCTTCCCAAACAGTGCCCAAAGAAAGATTGTGGAGGTGGTACTTTTCAAAAGCAGAAAATTTTTCCACTTCATGGAGTGCCAAACAAAAAAGTTTTCCGCAAGCATCGGCATCAGGCAAAGCTCGATGAGCCTTTTCACGTTCTATCCCTAAATGTTTGACGAGCGTTTCCAAACGATGATTGGGGACGTCCTGAAAAGCAATACGGGAGAGCAAAAGCGTATCAAAAACAGGGTGGGATTCAAAAGCGATTCCCACAGTAGCAAAAGCATTTTTGAGAAATTTGAAATCGAACTGGGAGTTGTGTGCCACTAAAGGAATGTCGCCAATAAATTCACGCACCTTGCCCGCAAGGCTTGCAAAGTCTTCTGCGGAAGCGAGTTCTTCGTTGGTAATTCCTGTTAATGTGGTGATGAAAGAACGAAGTGTCTGTTTGGGTTTTACCAAAAAATCACGGCTATCCACAGAAACGCCGTTTTCAAAGCGTTCCATCGCAATTTCAATGATTTCATCATTTTCAAAATCCAATCCTGTAGTTTCTAAATCTACAGCAATAAAAACATTTGGTTTCATCATCTTATCCTTTTTTCAAATATCTCTTCAAGGCAATGGAGGCAAATTTTGAATTAATGAATCCAAAGTATTATTTCCATTAGAAAGTCGCAACGTATCACTGGGAGAACGCCAAGGAGCACCCCAATCCAGAGGATTCAAGCGGCCTGCATAAGGGGAATCCATTCCCCCTTTCACACGGTAATAATCTACCACGTAGGCACCTTCCATCAAGCGATCCAATTTAAAGTTTCCATTCATGGTACAAGGGGCGATCACTATTTTTCCATTTTCCACAGAACGGAGACGAACGCGCGTGTGAATATCGCCTTTAGGAATTTTGCCCTCCAGAGACGCGAGTTTGAGTTTAGCGATCGTTTCAAAACGAACAATGTTATGCGATTTCATAGTAATAACGGTATCACGGAACCCTGTACTATCCGCGGGTTTTAACGTGGTATCTGCATACATCTGGAGCAATTCCACCTTAGCATCGGTGAGCCACGGTTTTTCGGCTCGCACTTCAAAGCGCGTAGGATCCAGGCGAGAAACTACAGTAGGGAGAGTATCCTTATTCATAACAATGACGAGCCCTTTGCCCAAAGAATCCCCAACCACAGGTTTGTTAAAGACGACTTCAATGGGAGTATCAGGGAAAATATTTTTACTACCACCCACGGGTTCTGTGGCGGCAACGGCGGCAGTGAGCGTATCGCCCGAAAATTTTTCCCAAGTCAACGAGAACGAGTTTAAACGAGAATTCAAGCCGCGTTGCAATGAATCTCGCGCCTCATTACAGCTGAAGACATAAGTGGTGTCTGGCGAAGGAGCGGGGTTAAAAAGAAAAATAGGATCCGCCCCTTTCGGAGATTTATACACATTGACAGGAAAAAGACGTGTAGAATCCATTTTCGTCAATCGGCAATTTTTGAGACTGGTAAAACCACTGTCCAAAATGATATCGCGAGAAAACTTTGTAGACAAACGATTGCGCCCCAGTGGAGTCACACTTTCTAAACTCATCAAACTAGTGTCTTGATCCGCAAGGGCAATCCAAAGAGAATCTTTTGTATCGGTAGAAAGAACAATATCATTTTCACCAACGCCAGCCCATTCTGCAAGAGGCTCTACACGTTGATTGCCATTCACATCGACAAACGCCACAACGCGGTATCGCCCCGCACGAAGTCCACCCAAACGAAACCAACCATTGCTATCTGCTTGAGTCACAAAAAGAGGCGGTTCAAAATCGAGCCGAGGCAAAGAATCGGGCACGACATTAGTCGTATCCTTATACTTTTTCAAATAACGCCGTGTGGCTCTTTCACTTCCTAGTAAAAAAAGTCCCACACTCGGATACTGTTTTTGTTTAATCATCGCCGCAGTCACCATCACGCGGCCCTTTAAGAATAAAGAATCAATGGAGGAGCCTGTAGAAAAGGCCAGTTGGAAAGGCTTTGCCACCGCATTCCCATGCAAATCTTTGATGCCACTTGCCACAGTGATCGTATAAGTGGTATTGGAATCCAATGGTGCATTGGAGCGAATAGTAAGCAAATCGCCATCGACTTCAAATCGTAATTTTTTTTCAATCGGTGGAGAAATAGTAATAGCACTGCGAGGGACGGAGGAGTTAATCCACTCATCAAATTGAACATTCACCAATAATTCTTGGGATTGATTTACGGAATTGGGGTTCGGGTAAATACCCGCCACACGAGGGGGCAATTTGTCTTCAGGGCCACCAGAAGGGGCTTCCATGGTGGCACAGCCAGCAAAGAGGAGCGCCTGAGCGAGAGCCAATGAAAAGAATTTGCGCGTTTGCATCACTCCCCTACGAGATGAACAATTTTGCCTAGGCGCGTCCAACGAATTTTAAATGGAATAGTGAACCAGGAAACGGGGTTTCCAAAAGAGAAAGATCCATCGCTATTTTCAAAGGAGAAATAGACAACAAATGCCTTTGCCTTGATGTTTCGCCTAGCAACAAAACCCCAGTAACGACTATCCGCAGAATTATCGCGATTATCACCCATCATGAAATAGACAGGGGCTTTCACCTTATACGTATTGATCGGCTTTCCATTAAAAGTCAAATGGTAATGAAGCGCCCAGTGAGCGGTAGAATCTTCGATTTTTAATCGCATGACATTGCTCGCCAAATCCTGCAATTGAGCCCCTTCAAAATAATCATAACTCACAGCACGAGTAAATCCTGAAACAGAAGCATTCGGATCCAATCTCGGGAGAAAACCCGTACGGGCCAAATTGCTAAACAAGGCAAAAGGCATAGGCCCTGTGATAGTATCGCCTTGACGTAAGCCCTGACCTACCGCGCCACCGTTCGCAAGCAATGCATTGATCAAAAGCCCGCGATCATTTTCCACTGGCACACGAAAATTTTCAAAAACATAGTTTGAAACCGGAACGCCCTCTTTTTCCAAAGAGAGCTGTAACTCAATACGATCATCAGGATTTTCCTGAATCATCAAAGAACGAATCCACCACAAGCGCGGCAAAGAAAGCGTATCCAGCAAAATTTTGTCCCCAGGAGAAGGAAGCCGAACCGGAGCCAAAAAATCCCTTGAAGAAAAAGAACGGTACTTTGCAGAATATTTACCGTGGCCAGGAATTTCTGCCCGCACCTGTCCATTGACAGCGAGTATCCCTTGATGCACTTCAACCGTTTGTCCACTCATCGCCATACAACGCTTGATAAAATCTTTCGGGCCGTCGGCATAATGGACAATGTGGGGGTTCCCAGGAACGGGTGATTTATCCCAGTAGAAATTGCCAAACATTAAAGCATTCGCAATATGTGTGTAGCGCACCCGATCGTAATCTGGATATTCTGGCTCCCCCGGATAACGGAAGATAATCACATCGCCCGGTTTCGGATCTTGGAACCCAGGGAACTTACTATCAGAAAAGGGAATGGGAGATCCATAAGTGAATTTGAGCCCCAAAAGAAAATCTCCCGTAAGGAGCGTGTCTTCCATGGATCCACTCGGAATTTGAAATGCCTGGATCACATACTGAATCACCACTAATGCACAAACAATAGGAATGACTATTTCACGGAGCAACCCGCGAAAATAACGTGATGTACGAGATTGTTGCTTAACGCTAGAGGATTCTTTTTCTTGAGCCATAGGGACATAAAATAGAAAAAGCCCGGCTTCGGGCTTTTGGTTTTAGTGAAAAAGAAAGCGTTCACTAGAGCGAACGAACGCGATTCACAAAATTACGACTCACAGGAATGACCGTATTGGTCTTGTCCTTGAGTTTCACACAGAATCGACCGCCAATAGTCCTCTGATATTCTTCGATGGCATCAATAGCCACCAAATGAGCACGGTGAACACGCACAAACTGGTTGGGATCTAAGCGCGTTTCCAATTCGATCAATGGGGTATCAATAATGTATTTGCCTTGCGCCGTATAAATGGTCGTATATTTATCTTCGCTCTGAAAGCGATACACGGTATCCACAGGAATAAATAAAGTACGATCCCCTATTTTCACTTGGAGGCGCAACAGATACTGTTCTTTTTTATCCATCAACCGGCGAAAACTATTCATAATTTCATCGCGAGACTCCGCTTCACCAGAGAATGTTTCTGCCAATTTGCGAAGTTTCTCAATAGTCGCATGCAATCGACCCTCTTCGATCGGCTTAAGCAAATAATCCACCGTATATTCTTCGTAAGCTCGCAAAGCAAACTCATCAAAAGCCGTTGTAAAAACAACCACTGGAGCCATTTCATCACCAACCGCATTCAACACATCAAAGCCACTCATATCCGGCATTTGAATGTCAAGAAAAACCAAGTCTGGCTGTATTTCTTGAATTTTAGCGATCGCCTGTTCCCCACACGAGGCTTCACCCACAACAGAAATAAGATCTGTATAGGGTTCTAATAATTTCGCCATCCGCAAACGAGCGAGGGGTTCATCATCCACAATAAGAGTTTTGTATTGCATTTGGAGAATATACAAAAACAGAGAATCGTAAAACTATTTTAGCATGTCTATAGCGAGGGAATGCAGAATTCCGTTGCTGAAGAGCACTTGTTCTCCATCCACAAACTTCAACTCGCTACCCGAAAGTTCGGAAGCCTTACCTCCGGCTTCCATAATAAGCAAAGCGATGCCTGCAATATCCCAAGGATAACTCATCGTCATCACAAAAATATCCAAACGACCAGCGGCTACAAAAGTACCCTCAATAACGGCACTTCCAAGACATTTTACGCGTGTACAAAATTCAGCTTCACGCCCAAAATTATGGAGATTCTGCGTATTGATTTTGCTCCAATCGCCCACATTAAAATCGCCATTACTCACAATCGCCTTTTCCAAAGAATCCGTCGCACTCACATGAATTGGGTTGCCATTCATGAACGAGCCCTCACCCTTCACGGCGGTGTACATTTCCCCCAAAGCAGGCAAAAATACAACCGCGACAACGGGCTTCCCCTCTTCCATCAGTGCGATGGAAATACCCCACAAAGGCATTCCACGGCTAAAATTCACAGTCCCATCTACAGGGTCAATAATCCACACATAACGAGATTCATCACCACCCAGCCGACCCGCTTCTTCGGTGCGAATCCGGTGCGTGGGAAAGGCCTTTTTAAGCCCTTCGACTATAATGCGTTCGCTTTCTAAATCGGCAATCGTCACCACATCCCGAGGGGTCTTATACTTTACCTTTCCGAGGCTACTCTGTAATTCGAGACAACGTAATCCCGCTTCACGAGCCAAATCTCGAGCAACATCCAAGGCAATATCAAAACGAAGGGCAGAGAAATTTTTCATGAACTCAAATTTAATTCTAAATTTGAACTTATGAATAAAATGAAACGTATCATCCTTAGCATGGGGCTTTTCGCCTCTACTATTTTTTCTGCCGATTGGTCTAGTAATTATCAGTCTATGGCTGCGTTTGATCCAAACCTCGCCGAAGGGAACCGCCCCGGCTATATTAAGCCCCTTGCGACCTACATAGGATCGGTACTGAATGCCAACTGGCTCACCAGTGTCTCCATTCCCCAAAATTTTTCTTTTGAAGCGGGACTTCCTTTTAATATTGTCTTTATCGACGATCAAGACCGCACTTATTCTAATAGCGACGTCTCCACCATTTTTGGTGGGCAAGAAGAATATGTCTGGGATACTGAACTTCAACGCGATGTCATCGGTGGCAATGAAGATCTCAATGCATTAAGCATTTTCACGCTCCCTTACCTGCAATTGGGATTCAGCTATTACCACGCAAAAATTCTCTTGC
>MNYL01000170.1 GCA_001873075.1 Fibrobacteres bacterium CG2_30_45_31
ACCGCTCTGGATATGAACATCAAAGAAGTCCGCGTCTCCAGCCGTCTCAAAGACAGCCCCTGCTGTCTCGTCACCAGCGATGATGCCATGAGCAGCCGCATGGAACGCATGATGGAATCCATGGGTCAGGGCAAACAGGAAAAAGCAAAGCGAATCCTCGAAATCAACCCCACGCACCCCATCTGCCAAATGCTGAAGGGAAAACTGGACAAAGGCGAAAGCCTTGAAGACTGGCCCAAGGCGCTCTATGGCCAGGCGGTACTCGCCGAAGGATCCCCACTTCCCAACCCCGCCGAATACGTACAAGCTATCAACAAGCTCCTCACCGCAACGGTCAAGTAAAAACAAATCCTCGGTGGAGCCACAACAATCGCCGCACAGAAAAAAAGCCCCGGTACCCCGCCGGGGTTTTCTTTTATATTCAAAAAGCTTCTGAAAACGGCTTTGCGGTCATGGGGCTAATCCGTGAACACTTTGAAACCGAGCTAAAGCGGGAATGAAATCGAACGAGTATTGTGCAATATGACTGAATGCAGCCAATGACGCGTTAGCGTCAAACCACGCCAGAAACAGAGACACTTGTGCTTCAGCACTTAGTGAGAGTTGATTAATGCTGATTGTACCAGTGCCGTCGGCACCTCGATCATGATACTCGGCGTGAATGCTCTTCGCCGTTTCGAATAACGATGGGAATCATCAACCATAAAAAATAAACTTTCAGGAGCCCGCTATTTTGGGCGTGCCCGGCCTCTGCGGGGCCGGTCGGGTGCTACTCGCCCGTCGCGCATCCCTCTCATCCTAAAATCAACACCACCGTGATTGGCATCTCCACCGCGCCGGGCTCCCCGGGCCGTAAACGTCCCGGCACATCCGTGTAACGCCCCCTCACGCAACGCACACCGCGCCTCAATTCATCAATCCCATGCTTATCCCAAAGCAGACTAAGTCGCTAGGTTTTCACATCGTCTAATCATTACGGCACCTCGTTCCTCTCCCGTTGTGGAGAAGCACTGGAGGGTGGTTTAGGAAATCCCTTCTCACTGGGTCTTTCCTGATGGGCCTGCCATCATCATAGCCACAGCTAGAACTCGGTGAGCCGTCACTGGTGTGAGACCAATCTCACTGCGTTTGTCTGGTCACACCTAGTCCTTAATACAGCGGACAGAATAAGCGTTTGTCTTATCGCTGCTGGGCATGGTTATTCGGTAACTAGTGTTGTAGATCGATTCAGCGCGCGCTCGAGATAAAGCGCCATACCCGTCCTCCTCCATAGGCATCCAGAAATATGTGGAGGAACCCGCATCATAGAATTTGGCCTCGTTGTTACGGTAGCCAGCAGGGAGAGCTGAAAAGCCAAATAAGTCCGTCCCTATTGCCGCGTCAGAATCAGCATTCCACCCCATTGTACTTTTGAGACTTGTGCTCACACCTTCGCCACCATTGTTTTCAGACACAAGAAGCATCAGCTTTGCCCATTCCGTCGAATCAGGAAGATGCCAACCAATGGGGCAAATTCCATGATGTGGAGATTTAATAATGGAGCCCGCGTTTAAATGTTGGTAAGCAGAATCAATTCTCATTGCTGCCGCCCAAGTATAGAGGCGACCATATTTAGCACAGCTATCCGTACTATTTTCATAGCACCAGCTGCCCCCTTTTAGGCTTGTTGTCGCTTCGCTATCCGCATAATTCACGTTCTGTGCCATCCAAGTCTGTGAAGCAATCGTTACCGTTTTATAAAATTGTTTGTCACGAATATCTTGAAATGTTCCAAACGATACAATCACAGAACTAGATGAATTTGCAGCAAAAGAGCTCGAAGAGACTGGCATCAAGACCCATGCATTTCCCTCGCAGATGTAGTAAACCTTTACACCGGCAAGCATAAGATACTGAACGCGGCCTACCTCGCAAATGCTACTTGAGCTCTTGTAACTTTGTACTGAACTCGAGCTAACGGCAACAGCAGTCACTGAGCTGGAACTTTCTACGGTACTGGACGATCTGTGATTCTGCGAACTGGAAGATATTTCTTCCTCAGCCTTCGCGCCCGTACCGCGGTCGTCGCTATCGCAGCTTACAAAACTTATGTTCGCCACAAACAGCAAAGCTATCATTAAGCTCTTAAGCAATCCGTTCATCTATCGACTCCTCCAGACTTATACCAGTACAAATTTATTTTCATTTCAAAAGTAGCAAGCGATGATTCGCCAAGCCCTTTCCGATGCGTAAAATATAGACTCCGGGGCGTTTCACTTGATATTCAAAGCTATTCCGTCCTGTATTTGCCTTCATTTCGAGTTTTCCTGCCATATCGAACATTGCAACAGGGGTTCCTTCGGTCAAACCATCTATATAAAAAGCTAGGCCTTCCATGCGGACACGAAATGTAACCGCGGGAACAATATCGGAAATCAATGCTTTATGAATTTCGCTCCGAATTTCAAGAATCTTTTCATAGGGATACAAAACCGGATAGACTTCGCCTTGCTCCCAGTATGCTGTGTCCATATTTAAAAGAGTGGTCATTGTTTCATTTTTAAACGATTTTGTTGTTTGATTCTGCCATTCATTTCCGTTCCAATAATCGCCAAAAGCACACGAATCCTGATTATAAAACACGGAAGATACCTTTGCATAGTAAATTTGGAATTCATAACCTAAGATGCAATTACTGGAACTTGATGCCGTTACACTCCCAAAATTGTAAGTATTGTATATACGCGAATCATAAGCGCGTTCCCCTACAATTCCTCCGACAATGGAATCGCCCTTAACAGCACCAATATTATACGCATGCATCAAATCGCTTTTTCTGTAATCACCCGCGATTCCACCCACAAAAGTCTCTCCGGTGACTGTTCCGAGATTGTAGCTGAAAGATATGTCTCCACCGGAACCCGAAAGTCCCCCGACGTCTTCTTCTCCCACTACCGGAGCTGTATTATAGCTCGCAATAATCAAATCTCCGCTACCGGAAATGCCGCCAACCAAGTCGCCCCCATAAACAGGTCCCTCATTGTAGGATGTATAGATGGATCCATCGCTCCCCGAAATTCCACCGACACCAAGTTTTCCTCTAATAACGCCTTTGTTGTATGAATGATTAATTCTTGCAATGTGATAACCGAAAATTCCACCTATGCTTGTCCCCTGGGAATCCGTCCCAATATTCCCCAAATTATAACAGCTATCGACAGTGCAGTTGTCCCCACTACCGAGAATTCCACCCAAGCCGATGTAGTGTTCAGATGAATCTAGTCCAAGGTCTGCCAAATTATAATCTCCAATAAAAGAAGCTCCGCTACAGGTTCCTGCAATGCCGCCAAAGCCTTTTCTGTCATTAGCCTTATCCCAGTCGACATAGTGCACATTCCCTTTATTATAGCTATGAGAAATAGATGCCCCAGATCTACTTTCCCCTGCGATGCCTCCAACATTCAGGCTGCCGGAAACGCTGGCTTCATTATAGGAAGAATCTATGGCTCCTTCGTTGCGGCCAACTATTCCTCCGATATATGTTGGGCCTTCGGCGGAACCCTCAGTATGGCATTTTTTTATCAATCCATAATTATATTTGGCTAAAACTCCGATAGTTCCGTATTGGGAAGAAACGAAAGCCCTGATTCCAACATTTTCAACTCGCGCCCCCTTTTGTATTACACCGAATAGATTCTCGCCGATATCCACCATGTGTCCGGCGCCATCAAAATGCCCGGAGAAAGACAATATCGGTAAGTCCATACCGCTCGCTGTTCCTACTGTCAGGCTTATATTGGCGGCCAAACGGGCTGTCATTGTTTTTTAACATTGTTGCAAAAGCAGCCAGATCCTCATAAGTATTTAGAACGTAATATCCCGATGAGTCCATTGCTAGATTTCCATCACTTGTTACATCATCAGCAAAGCAAAAAGCAACGGCAAGCATCAATAGAAGCATTTTCTTTTTCATATCCCTCTCTTGACTATTAAGTATGGAATTAGTTCTTTTTTTATAAAAAAATTTGTATTTCCGGTTCAAATTTCAGTTCTGTACAACATTGTTGAGCAGAATTGGCCTGAAATATACATTCAATGGTTATTATCGGCAAGAGAAGAGACATCCAAGCCATTCCTGCATTCTGCTATCATCTCGTACCTTTTCGGACAGCGTCTTCGTGTTTCACAATCGCCAAAATTTTACAAGTCCACGGACAAGCAAACGCGTTCCTGAGCCTTATATATGGGTGGAACGTCACATTTGGTTTTCCCGGTTTTCTGCAACGTTGTGTAGAATATACGGCTATTTCCCGTTCTGTGCGTTGAATATTGAAAGGACCTTAGTGAAACGGTTCGTTACAAACTCTTTCTACCTATTTTTGACATTGGCGGAAAATCTTATTTCACATTCACGTTCCAAGTTCTCCCAGAGTCGGCGCGGATCAGATATACTCCGGCAGAAAGACTCAACGGGTAAACGCCGTCGCGCGAAACGGAAAGGTCGACAACGCGTGTTCCTCGCAGGCTATAGACTTGCAGCTTACCACGAACACCACGGACATCCAGAACTCCGTCCGCTAGCCGGAGCCGGACGAAATTATTCACAAGTACCTCGGGCAGAATTCCCTGACGCGTCTGCGTGGCTCCAATCAGATTGCTGGAGACTTCGTTTCCCCAAAGCGTATCTTTCTTAGCCTCGCGCACTTCGCCCACTCTGTACACCACCGTTATCTTTTGCCCGAGAAAAGGAGTACAAGTGGTCACGGAACTGGAATCCCCATTAATGGACACAACCGTCATCACCAAATTCTTCTGCAATGTTTCTATGTCGTAGTCATTTTCAAGTAATCGATGCAAATCAAAGGAACCGGCGACTTCCCAAGTTTCCGGAATGGCGAAGGGAGCATTATCGACACCTCTCAATCCCGGGTAAGTGCGATCTTCGCGAATTGTCCAAGTATTGATAAAATCGAAACCGGAGAAAAAGGCTTGCCGCTTCATTTGAATGGTGTTGTAGCCCACGGGTCCCTCATCAGCGGATGCCGCTAGGCTGCCACCCGATAGTTCGTTGTTCCAGTAGCAATAGGGAGATATCTGGGGATGGTAGGTGTCTTCGCCGAGAATCGCGCCAATGGAATCTTTTCCTTTGACGGAACCTGCGAAATAAGCTTCTGTAACATTATCGCCGCTCCCGATGAGCCCACCGACCATTTCATCGCCGGAGACACTGGAGGTGGAATAGCTTTCGTAAATCGATCCTTTTGTCTGATAACCTACTAGACCGCCGATTCTTGGATAACGCCAGTTCCCACCCTTGTCACCGCGCACTTTTCCAGTCGCATAACACTGAGTGATGGAACCGGAATATTGAGCGCCGATCAATCCGCCAGCGTTATTCCAGCCATAGACTTCTCCTGTGGCGAAACTTTGGAAGACCGTGGTTCCGTGGGAGGAGACCCCCACCAGACCTCCTGCATAGCTTGTAAAGGCATTGACGGATCCGGTGGCGTAACACTCCGTAATGGAACTCGAATCGCTCAACCCGACAAGACCGCCTTGGTCGTCCCTTCCCGAAACGGAGCCCCTAGCGAAACTTTTTGAAACGATGCCATAGATCAAATAACCGATCAATCCACCGACATCGCTTCCGTTAGCATCCACAGAAACATCGGCTGAACTGTTTTCTACGGAAGTCAGCAGGGAAAAGCCGATCAGCCCTCCCGCATAGTCTCCGTATCCATCAGTGATCAGTTTTCCCTGAACATGGACTTCCCGAATCTCGCTCCCGTTGCTGTAACCAGCTAGTACTCCGGTCGAAGAACATCCAACGAAATCCGCAGAATCCAAGGCGAGACTGTCCACCCGTGCGCCGGACATACTGCCGAAAAGTCCGATGTTTTCTGCTTCATCACCAGCATTCTCATCGGGATAATGAACCGTGAGGTTCTGGATGGCGTGTCCCCCGCCGTGGAAATCACCCTTGAATGGATTCTCCGGAGTGCCGATGGGAGTGAATCCCTTGCAGGAATTCCCCTCGGCGTTGCAGTTTTCCCCGGCAGAAGCCGATGCGTCTATGTCGGCACTCAGGCGATAAGATCTCGTGAGTTTGGGATCGTTTTTCGAAATTGCCTTGAGTCCCTCATAATCGGAAATTTCGACTTCCGCCAAATTGTCGGGAATGGCGACCAGCGCTCCGGCACCCCAGAGCGTGTCCCCATTCGAAATGGCTCCCAGACGATACACGTAATAAAGGGAATCCCTGGTTGCATTGAGCCCAAGCACGCTTTGAATGCAGCCCACAAGAGACGTACCTCCTTTCAAGGTATAGCCGGCTGTTGTAGAAAAGACCGAATTCTTCGGAAAAGAAGCAAGCCTGGTTTTGTATGCCATGGAACAGTCGGAAAAGCCCTTAAGGAAAGGAAAAGCCTTTCCCTGAAGAAATATCCACTTTGAGGATTTCCAGAAGATACTGTAGGAACTGGAATCCATCATCTGTGACGAGGTGAGGCCGGTTCCGTTTGTGGAAAAGATCTGTCCGCTTGTTTCAGTATTCCAGTAGCTGTCATCCGACAAAACTCTATCAAGTGTGCCAGAAAGGGGACCGGCTGAAATACCATCCGAAGACATCACCACGATGACAGGTCCCGAGGCATAATCATTCATACTGGAAGAGGCCGTTGCCCCTGTCAGCCCGCCAACCCTATTCCCCCCGGAGACAATACCGGTAGTGTAGCTGTCGTCAATGAGACCTCTGTTATAGCCCACCAGGCCGCCGATAGACCGACGTCCCTTCACGGAAACGGCTGAAAAACAAAATCGGACGAAGCCATCTTTTGCCTCCCCGATCAAGGCTCCCACATAGGAATTACCGGTGATCGATCCCCCGATCAGACCAATCTCGGTCACGATGGCCGAGTTCCCGGTGGAGCCCAGCAACCCGACGTAGGACGAATCCGGCCGGTAAATCGTCAGATTCCGGATGAGATGACCGTCACCATAGAAATGCCCTTGAAAAGGGATCGAATCCGTCCCGATGGGGACGAATCCCTGATAAACGGTGTTTCCCGCAGAATCTTTGACTGGATTCTCCGCCATGGAAGCGGAAGCATCTATATCGGCTGTCAGACGATAAGCACTGGATGTATCCACCGGACAATCGCCAATTCCAACCATCTTGAGTTGCGCATAGTTTCCCACGAGATAGACCCCTTTGCTGTCCTGAGAAAGACCGCACGCACCAAAGGCACCGGACAAGCCCACTAAGAAAAAAAGAATGAAAAAAGGCATAATACCCCTCACTGAAAAGTGAATTTATTCAAACAAATAAAAAATATAATTAGCTTCAAAGCACTCTGTTTTGCTTCAACAAAAAACAGCCTTCATAAGCGATTCGATGACCTGATTCGCTTCCATCTACAGAGACTTCGAATGTATTCTTGAATGTGTTGGCGGAGCTGATAGTAAAAGATTGTACAAAAAGCGCCCCGGCCGCAAAAAGCAAGCCGGAGCGTTTGGAGCGTCATAACTTACAGGATCAGATCTTTGTGTGTGAGCCGTTGCAGAACGGCGGGTTCTTCGTCATCTTGCATCCGCACAGATGGTATTCGCCGTCCTTGTCCACCTTGAAAGCCTTGGGGGTGAAAGACGTACCGTGATGTGAACCGTCGCAGAAAGGCTGATTCTTGCTCCTGCCGCAGGAGCACCAGTGATATTCCTTCTGTTCTTACCCATTTGAATAATTGAACCAGATCGAGGATAAACTCTGTACGAAGGAATATAACGACCCTTTCAAGGGTAGCAAGTAATCAATCCACTTAGGCTTGAACAAAGAGAAAACCCGCGTCATTAAGGCGCAGGCTGTTCCAAGCCCTTATAAGGCTCTTTCAAGCCACCCCGCTTTGGGGTGGTCTTGACTTTATCTGCAACTTCGTTTTCCATCGCGTCTCCGACGCGCCGCATCCTGAAAAAGCGACGTCTCAGAAATATACTTCATACCGCTAGAGTCCTGAACAAATTCATCAATTCCTCTGGAACGTTTGTAAACACTGGGCTCGATTCAATCTTGAATTCCGAAAGGGTGCTTCTTGCCGGGTCATAAAAATGGCAGCTTTAAGTTGATTTCGCAAGCTCACAATCCGTCAAGTTCTTGTCTCGGACACGAATCCGTACCTATGGAAACTCGCTTCGGCATGCCGCGTCCACAATCGTCTCCAGCCGTTTTGAGCGGTAAGCCGTCCGGCGGACCGGACACGCCACGGAAGCAAACAAGCCCCGTTCAGAACACGCTGTGGCCATGAAATCGAACGCCGCGCGACCGAGTCGCATAACCACCGACATACCGCAGCAGCATCCTCACTTCCGCTTTTTTACATTCTTTACGCCCCATTCCAGACCGCTGAAACTTACTTTTTCTTCAGGGTTTGTTTCTTCAAGTTTGGGGCATTCATGAC
The DNA here is from genome assembly GCA_001873075.1 of Fibrobacteres bacterium CG2_30_45_31. GTDB lineage: Bacteria > Fibrobacterota > Fibrobacteria > Fibrobacterales > Fibrobacteraceae > UBA1313. The sequence continues at coordinate 8,430 of MNYL01000170.1, forward strand.
ATACCAGCATTTTGCCGCTCTAATAGCGGTGCTTTTTGCTTATATCAGCGCAGAGCCGCCACCTTCACTGGAAGGGTGGAATAACGTCTTTGAGGATGAATTCGAAGGTTCCTCCCTGGATACCACAAAATGGAACCCGACTTATAACTGGGGGCACACGCACAATCACCGCGCCTACTGCGTTGCGGAAAATGTTCTTGTAGAAAACGGTCTTCTCCGCATCAAAGGCGAGGATTCGCGCGACCCCGATGCTCCAGAGACCACCACAAGCGGCGGCAAGACCTATTCCCTGGATTACACCTCCGGCGCCATTGACACCCGGGGAAAATTCAGCATAAAGTACGGCTACATTGAGGGGCGTTTCAAGGCACCATCCCAACTGGGAACCTGGCCTGCCTTCTGGACGCTGCAGGACGGCTGGCCTCCGGAAATTGATATTCTGGAAATCCCGAAAGAAAGAACGATACATCATTATTACATGCACTACACAGATCCGGACTGGTACGCAGATCACGGCGCGGCCTGGGATCATGAAGCCTCCTTCGGCGGGACACACACAGGGGCGGACAAATCCGCCGGTTTCCACAACTACGGCGTGGAATGGGATGCCTCTTCGATGAACTTCTATTTCGATGACAAGCGTATTGCGAGCTATTCCCGACCCACAGAAATCAGCCAGGCCAGTGCCATGTACATCATTGTCAATCTAGCCATCGGCGGCTGGGCCGGGGACGACATCGAGGTGACAGAAAACAACCCGGCCTATTTCGAGGCGGAATGGATCCGTGTCTGGAAAAAGAAGGCCTCCTTGCCTGATTCAGTCCGCATCCTTTCCGTAGCCCAAGGGAAATGTATGATTCCCTCTGAAAACACCCTTGTACTCGGCGACTGCACAGACAGCACCGCGTACGTCACCCTCCAGCGCATGAGCGGAACGACCTACCGCATCAACTTTGGGGAGAAAGTGCTGGAGATCCC
>MNYL01000242.1 GCA_001873075.1 Fibrobacteres bacterium CG2_30_45_31
AAGTCGCAGCCGTGCTCATCGAAAACGAAACCGGAGCCATTCGGGCCATGATCGGCGGTGCCAATTTCAACGAATCCAAATGGAACCGTGCCGTACAATCTTTGCGGCAGCCAGGCTCCTCCTTTAAGCCCATTGTTTACGCTACCGCTATGGATAATGGAGCAAGTCCTTGTGATTCTGTAAATGATCAACCCATTACTATCCCCGATCCCGATGATCCAGCAAAAACCTGGAGACCCGCTAATTTCACCTTAGATTTTGAAGGAATGATGACGCTTCGACGTGCACTTTATCTTTCTAAAAATCTTCCTGCGATCCAGACTGGCCTCAAGTATGGACTTAACAACGTGGTGAGCTACGCCCGCAAGTTCGGGATTCAAAAATCCCCCCTCAAGGCAGTGCCCAGTCTCGCCTTGGGTTCCGTGGGAGCCACTCTCATGGAAATGACTTCTGCCTATACCGTATTTCCCAACGGAGGCACCCGTATTGAACCTTACATGATCGAAAGTATCGTAGATAAGAATGGAGAAATCATTGAAAAGAAAACGAAAGTGGAACACGAAGTGATCCGTCCCGCTTCTGCGTTCTTGATGGTCGATATGCTTAAGGATGTCAACGTTCGCGGCACCGCCGCACGCGTATGGGCCAGTGGATTTTACCACCCGAGTGGTGGAAAAACGGGAACCACGAACGACTACACTGATGCGTGGTACATTGGTTTTACAAAGCAGTACACGATGGGTGTGTGGGTGGGTCCTGATGCCCCTGCGACAATGGGTGCGGGCCATACTGGCACAGAAGATGCGCTTCCGATTTGGATTGCTGTCATGAAAGAACTTCACAAGGATTTACCTAAAAAATCTTTCCCTGTGCCCTCCGGAATTACTAGCAGAAATATCTGTAACTTTACAGGAAAAGTGGCGGGTGAATTTTGTAGCAATACCACCTATTGTCTCTATACGACCGGACACGCTCCTGAAGAAATATGCGATGGTCAACATTTTGATGTCAAAATGAAGTCTTCGGACGATGCGACACTTTTCAGCACCAAAGGCACAGTAGAAACGCCTTCCTCCCACAGTAAAAAAGGGGAAGAAGGCGAAAAGAAGCCCAAAGGAACCCGAAAAATGTTCTAAAATACGTCTCTAGATGGGGACTATTTTAGCTCAAATTTTCGATTACTTCAAAATCGTCCGCTTTTTTCTATCTTTACTTGCCTGTGGTAAAGTACAAGGATATAAAATCCCTCACAACGGACGAGTTGAAAGAGTGGCTCAACGCTGCCGGTGAAAAACCGTTCCGCGCAGAGCAGATTCAAAATTGGTTATTCTGCCACCAAGTCCGAGATTTCTCGGAAATGAACAACGTTCCTCCAAGTACTCAAGCAAAACTTGCCGCAGAATTCAGTATCCAATCTTTGACACCTGCTCACCGTGCTGATTCTTCCGATGGTACCTTAAAGTGGCTTTATAAAACTTATGATGGTCACTTCATTGAAACCGTGATGATTCCCACCAATGGTCGTTTTTCTGTATGCGTGTCCACCCAAGTGGGCTGCGCCATGAATTGTTCCTTCTGCCGCACTGCCAAAATGGGATTTACCCGCAACCTCGAAGCGGGTGAAATTCTTGAAGAAATTATTCGCGTCAATTGGCATTTGAAGGATTCCAATACTTTAGGTGAAGATGGCAAGATCGCCCAGGTTACCAATATCATTTTTATGGGTATGGGAGAACCGCTCAATAATTTGGAAAATGTACACCGCACCTGCTGCACGCTCCATCATCAAAAGCTCTTTAATATGGGCCGCAAGCGCATGACACTCAGCACATCGGGAATTGTTCCTAAAATCAAGGAACTTGTGGATCGCAATACACCGTGCTGCCTCGCCGTGAGTCTCAACAGTACAAACAACGAAAGACGCTCTGTAGTCATGCCAGTAAATGATACTTGGCCCATTGAAAAACTTTTAGAAGCAACGGATGAATATACTCGTCGCACCGATAATTATGTGACCTTTGAGTTTGTACTCATGAAAGATGTCACATGCACCGACATTGCAGCAAAGGAACTCATTCGCATTTGTGCGCCACGGCGGTGCAAAGTAAACGCCATTGTGTTAAACCCCGCAGACGATCCCACTTTAGAAGCTCCGACTCCGGAAGAAGTGGAACACTTTCTTGCACTCGTTCGCGCGGCAGAAATTCAAATTACTATCCGCAATCCACGGGGGAGAGATATCTCTGCCGCTTGCGGACAGCTCGCATACAATCAACAGAAGGTCGTCTATGCTCACACAGAATCTACCTGAATTTTGGGAAAACCTTTATACAGAAGAGAAAGACTACTGGAATCTAAAAAAAGCGACTCCGGCGCTTGAAGAATTCTTTAAGCACCCCTCTTGCCCTGCCACCGGAAATGTTTTGGTTCCTGGCGCAGGCTATGGCTACGATGCCGAAGCATGGGCTCTCCGTGGTCATGAAGTTTTAGCCGTTGATTTCAGCGCTACCGCTGTGGATGAATTGGATCGTTTAAGTCGTAAACACAAAAATTTGAAATCCCTTGATTTAGATCTGTTTGAACTCAATCCAAAGAACCCTAAAAAGGGTGGAATGCAGTTCGATATTATTTACGATTATTGTACCTTTAGTGCCATTCATCCGGGTCGTCGTGACGAGTGCTTTGAAGTGTGGCAGAAAATGCTCAAAGATGATGGCGTTGTCATCGCCTTTTTCTATCCCCTCATGAACGGAAATACGATGCAAGGTCCTCCTCATTGTACTAGTGAAGGCGAATTGATGGCTCGTTTAGGTAGTATTTTCGATGTGGCAGAACGTATTGAAGTGAACGAAAGCGTTCCTTCCCGCAAAGGAAAGGAAGCTATTTGGCTTCTAAAAAAATGTTTGTAATCTATAGGCGTATTTAACTTTTCCATTTTTGAATCAAAAGGAATGACAATGTCTCAAGATCTCTGTCCCTGTGGCTCAGGCAAAAAGTACGAAGATTGTTGCGAACCCATTATTCAGCAGAAGGTCTTAGCACCTACGCCAGAAGTTCTGATGCGTTCACGCTATACCGCCTACGCAAAACATGAAATCAAGTGGCTTAAGGATTCATTAGAAGCCTCTCAGCGCACCGATTTTGATGAGAAGAGTGTAGATGATTGGAGCCGTGAATCGGAATGGCTCGGCATTGAAATTCGAGAAACCAAAACTGAAGAAGAAAAGAATCTCGGTTGGGTTGAATTTGTCGCTAAATTCAAACAAGGTAACATTACCAGAGATCATCACGAACTCGGCGAATTCCACAAAGTAGGTGGTGTTTGGTTCTTCTTTGATGGCCGTGCAGTGAAACCTTCTACCGTACATAAAACGGGTCCTGAAATCGGTCGCAACGATCCTTGTCCTTGTGGCTCGGGCAAAAAATATAAGAAGTGCTGCGGCGCTCTCTAATCGAGGTGATTTGAAATGACATTTCGGGTTTTTGTGGATGGCCAAGAAGGGACCACTGGTTTACAAATTCAAGAACGCCTCGCCAAAAGAGACGATGTTGATGTTATTTCCATTGACCCTGCACTCCGAAAGGATATCAAAGAAAGACAAAAGCTGATTAATGAATCAGACGTGACTTTCCTTTGCCTCCCCGATGTTGCGGCGAAAGAAAGTGCCTCTCTTTGTACAAACCCGAAAACGCGCATTATCGACGCTTCCACAGCACACCGTACCAACCCCAATTGGGCTTATGGTTTGCCAGAGTTATCAAAAGTTCACAGAGAAGCAATCCAAAAGAATACGCGCATCGCAAACCCAGGCTGTCATGCGACGGGTTTCATTCTCGGCGTTTATCCTCTGATTGCGGCACACATTCTCCCCACTTCTGCACGCCTTGCAAGTTACAGCGTCACCGGTTACTCTGGTGGTGGAAAAAAGATGATTGCAGCCTATGAAGCGGAAGGATCTCAAATTTCCCATCCTGGGCTTTCTCCAAGACTTTTTGCAGCACGCCCTTATGCGCTCGCACTTCAGCATAAGCACATTCCAGAAATGCAAAGAACATGCGGTTTAGAACATGTTCCTTTGTTCAATCCTGTCCTTGGCCCATTCTACAAGGGAATGGCGGTTTCGGTCGCCCTTTTTTCCGATTCATTCACTCAGAAAATGACTCCTCTTGATTTGCAGGAGATACTTGCCGCACATTACGCAGAAAGTAATTTCATTGAGGTACAACCTTATGAAGCGAACCCCATCCTTGATGGTGGCTGCCTCGATTGTACCGTGTGCAATGGCACGAATCGCGCGCGCATTTATGTTTTCGGAAACGAAGAAAATATGCAGGTGACAACCGTTATTGATAATCTGGGCAAGGGAGCGAGTGGCGCTGCTGTCCAAAACATGAACATAGCCCTTGGCCTCGACGAGACCATTAGCCTTTAATACCCTATACCTAAGAGGTTTCCCATGTTTCTAGACGAAAAAATAATTGAGCTCCGCTCCGGGAAAGGCGGCAATGGACTTTGCAGTTTTCGCCGTGAAAAATTCGTGCCTCTTGGCGGCCCTGATGGTGGGGATGGCGGACGCGGTGGTAGCGTAATTCTTCGCGTAAACGAACAGTACTCGACGCTTCTTGATATGGGAAATATGTATCTCTATGAAGCAAAAAGTGGAGAAGACGGTGGGGCCTCTCACTGCACAGGAGGCTCTGCGGACGATCTTATTGTGAATGTACCCCGAGGCACACTTGTCAAAGACGAAGCCGGTCACATCCTTGCGGATCTTGTGGAAATTGGTCAATCCTGGGTGGGAGCACGCGGTGGCAAAGGCGGTATCGGCAACCCCCATTTTACGACAGCCACCCACCAAGCTCCTGAGAAGACAATTCCTGGGCAAGCTGCAGAAAGACGAGTCATTCATCTTGAATTAAAATTAATGGCCGATGTGGGCCTTGTCGGTTTCCCCAACGCAGGCAAATCTTCTTTGGTCAATAAAATTTCCAGCGGGCGCCCCAAAGTCGGCGATTATCCGTTCACCACATTGGAACCCGTTTTAGGTATTGTCCAAATGGGGGCGCGGAGCTTTGTTGTCGCCGATATTCCGGGACTCATTGAAGGCGCTTCCGAAGGACGTGGTTTAGGTCATCAGTTTTTAAAGCACATTGAACGCACCCATACTTTGTTATTCGTCATCGATGGTTTTGAAGAAGATGCCTATGATAAATTCGTGGCACTTAAACAAGAACTCAAGGCTTTCCACCCCAAACTTGCCGAAAAACCGTACCTTATCGCTCTCAACAAGGTTGATATTGGTGTGGAAAAAGCAATCAAGGCATTCAGTAAAAAGAAAGAAAAGGTTATTGTAACCTCCGCTCTCACGGGTGAAGGTTGCAAAGAGCTTATCATTGCTCTTGATTCACTGATTCCAAACAAGCAAAAACGCACTCGCGGCTGGGGTGAAAGCTGATTTTCTCTGATTTTGTCTGAATTCTGCATTTTCTTCAATTGACTTTTGACTTGTAAAAAGCTATATCTTTTATTGCAAGTTATTGATTTATTTGGAGTTACGCTAATGGCGGTCAATACAGGAAACATTACAAAGAAAGAAATTGTTGAGGAAATAGCCTCTAGAACTGGACTTACCCAGGTCGATACGAAGGTTATTATCGAATGTTTTCTTGATTCGGTTGCGAGAGCGTTAGCGGATGGAAATAACATTGAAATTCGCGGGTTCGGACGTTTCAAAGTTCGTCATCGCAAAGCCCGCACGGCTCGTAATCCACGCACAGGCGAACCAGTCTCCGTCGAAGCAGGTGTCAAACCTATTTTTGAAGCCAGCCGAGAACTTAAAAAATTTCTCAATGAATTAGCAGTACAACAAGGTGTAATTCTTGAGCCCATTGAGGAAGATGGATGAGCAAAGAAAAAGAAAGCAAGACCCCAACTATTATTAATCGAAAAGCGAATCATCTGTACTCCATAGAAGACCGCTTTGAAGTGGGGATCATGCTTATCGGCTCAGAAGTGAAGTCTATCCGTGACGGTAAATGCAGCCTCAATGAAGCATGGGTCGATATTTCAGAAGACAAAGATGAATTATGGCTCGTTGGAGCTCATATTGATGAATATATTTTTGCCAATCGTTTTAATCATATTCCAGCACGTCGGCGTAAATTACTCGCCCACATTTCTGAAATTCAAAAAATGCGCAAAGCCAAGGAACTCAAAGGACTGACTCTCATCCCTTTGAAGTTGTATTTCAAAAATCGTTTTGCCAAACTCGAAGTAGGTATATGTCGAGGCAAAGACCAAAAAGACAAACGAGAAGATGTGATGAACAGGGATGCCAAACTCGCTGTGGCTCGCATCGCGAAAGCCGCAAGGATTTGATCCTTTTTCTATTGACATTTTTAGGCCTGATTTCTTGGGCCGGTGGTTCTCCTGTGCTTGCCAAATATGATGGGACTTGGATGATTGATATTAAATCATTTGCAGAGTCCGAAGGCCTGAAAACGAATTGGCAACCTATCGAAAAGCATTTCACAGCGAAAAATGAAAAGCTAGAATGTTCCTTTGTTCTCGGGTTTCCTTATATTTTTGCCAATGGAAAAGCCACAACCCTAGACCAACCCACTCGCTTAGAAAACGGCAAAATATGGACTTCCGCAGAAGCAACATTGAACATTTTTGAAGTGGCTCTCGCCAAAAAATACGCCCCCGATACGCTGAAAAAAATAATAAAAGACGTGACCCCCAAAGAAGCACAAATTAATCGCCCCGCCCCCCCGAAGAAAGAACCTGCGGGTACCCGAGAAGTACAGACCATTATCATTGACCCTGGTCATGGGGGCAAAGACCCTGGAGCCTCGGGGAGAATTAGCCAAGAAAAAGAAATCGTACTCGCCGTTGCCAAGAAGCTTAAAAAAGAACTTTCAGAAGAAGGATTCAATGTCAAACTCACTCGTGACAAAGACGTTTTTATTGAGCTTTCTGAACGCCCCAATCTCGCCAATCAATGGGACGGCGATCTCTTCATTAGCTTGCACTGCAATGCGGTAGACGGTGTGGAACGTCAAAAGAGAACCGAAGGTTACCGATTTTATGTGCTTCGCGATCCAGAAAATGAAGAAGATAAAGCGATCGCTCGAAGGGAAAATAAAGTGATCACGCTCTATGGAGACAAGGACAGCAAAGACGAAATCTCCCCTCTGGAATGGTTTAAGATCGAAGCGCGTCTCGAAAAATATAAGCAGAATAGCTACAAATTCACCGAACAGCTTTTGATCCATTTTGATAATGGAAAAATAAAGAAACTGGGATCCGGTGCTGGTGGTGCCGGATTTATGGTGCTTGTAGGTGCTTTTATGCCTGCCGTATTGGTTGAATTGGGCTTTATCAGCAATCCCGAAGATGAAAAATACATGAACACTGAGAAAGGACAAGAAGATTTAGCCACAAGGATTTCTCAATCAGTACAAGATTACAAAAAAGCCGTAGAAGAATACAGAAAAACATTACAACATGAGAAATAAGATTTTATCTTTGAACTCATAATTTTTAGACCGTGTGAGGTATATATGTCCGGACATTCCAAATGGGCTACCATCAAACGCAAGAAGGCAAAAACGGACGTAGGTCGCGCGACAGCCTGGAATAAGCTCATTAAAGAAATTTCTATCGCAGCAAAGTTAGGGGGTGGAAACATTGATATCAACCCTCGTTTGCGAGCGGCGGTGCTTAAAGCGAAAGGACAAAGCCTTCCCGCAAAGAATATTGATAGTGCGATTGCTAAAGCAACCGGTGCTGGTAGCAGTGCGGAAATGTTCGAGCCCATGTACGAAGGACGTGGTCCCAATGGCGTTGCCATTCTTGTGAAATGCATGACAGACAACAAAGTGCGCACAGTGGCGAGTGTTCGCAATATTTTCAACAAGAACGGCGGCAGCATGGGTGAATCCGGTTCCGTAGCTTGGGTATTTGCTTATAAAGGTGTCGTTCTCATTGATGCCAATAAGTACACGGAAGACAAAGTCATGGACCTCGTTCTTGAAGCGGGCGCAAGCGACATGAACACGGAAGATGGAGTTCATGAAATTTCCACAGAACCTGATGCTTTTGAATCAGTGACTCGCGCATTAGAAGGCGCAAACATTGAAATGATGAGTGCTGAGCTCACTTATGTGCCGAACGATACGATTAAACTTGAACACAACGATGCTCAAAAGCTTCTGAAGCTTATCGATAAATTTGAGGACGATGAAGACGTTCAAGACGTGTACCACAACGCTGAAATTGATGAAGCGGATATGGACAGCGAAGAGTAATCACTGCGCTTATTAAAATTCAAAAAAGACCTCTCTTGAAGGGGTCTTTTTTATGCTTTTATGCTTCAAATACATCAACCCTTATTTTTTATCGCAACTCGTGTTTCTGTGCGCGCTAAAAGACTAGACAAAAAAGCCCGCACAATGGCGGGCTTTTAAATCTATGGAGTCTATTTATTCTTCATCGTCATATTCATCTTCAACGACTACTTTTTTCTTCTTTTTCTTCTTCTTTTTTACAACAGGAGCCTCTTCGTCAGTAGAATCCTCTTCTACAGCAGGTTCAACAACTTTCTTTTTCTTTTTAACTACCGGAGCGGGTTCTTCTGCATTATCCTCTGTAGCTTCGTCCTCGGCTATGGCAGCCTTTTGCATTTTTGCTTTTCTAGCCTTAATGGCAAGCTTCTTGCGTTCCTTTGGAGTGAGGCTTTCGTCATCTTCATCTGTAGCCTCTTCTTCTGCAATCACTTTTTTTCTTTTCTTCTTCACTACCGGAGCAGGTTCTTCTGCATCTTCGTCTACCGCTTCTTCTTCAACGATTTTTCTTTTCTTCGCGGCCTTTTTCACTGCAGCAATAGAATCTCTCTTTGCTTGTTCACGGGCCATTTTGGATTTATTTGCACGTTTATTGTCTTCTTCAGCAGCCAAAGCGGCTTCCCTTGCTCTTTTCTCTTCAAGAGCCTTCTTCTGCTTATCTTTCTTTGCTTTTTTCGCCGCTAACAATTTGTCTTTATCGAGTGGATCCGCAGAAGCGACTGTAATCGCCTTAGCGTACTTGGAGTTTGTCCAAACAGTTCCTGCACCACCAGCACTCTTTGCAGCAGCCAT
>MNYL01000201.1 GCA_001873075.1 Fibrobacteres bacterium CG2_30_45_31
ATAAGAAGGAGCCTTTCTTGGTTCAATCTATTGCTATGGGCGTTTTGTGTTGCTTGTCTACTACGATATTGGGTAAGTTTTATGGATTATATGGGATGACCACTGGATATTGTCTGTTGATTCTTTGTGTTTCTTTGCCTTGGGCTTTTTGGATTTACAAAACAAAGAAGAGGGATTGGCATGGAAGATAAACAGCCTTTATATATCTTGGCAAACAAGGACTGTTTTGTAAGCGCATAGTCAAGCCGGGGATGACAAATGGGTGCCGAGGAATCGTTTCATTTTCCGTGTCTTTGAACTTTGTCGTAGAGCGAAATCGGAATGTACAGCGCAAAGGCAGCGAGCTTTTCGGCTACGGTCATGACGCGACGTATATTGTACTTTACGAGCACGAATTCAGCCTCGTGGCGGTACCTGCTACATGTAGTGATGTAGTTGTACCACAGCGGTTTGCGATTGTTGTACACAGCCTTGCAAACGGCACGGCGGGCTTCGGGGGTAGTCGTGAGCGAAGAGGCCATCACAAATCCGCGGATGGGAATGTAGTAGCTGTAGCTCTGTACGCCAACTGTCGCTGTCACGATTCGTTTTTTGCTGACGTAGACCGGGGTGTCGTTGTTGTATGCCTTTATTAGGTACGGGAAGTGCGGATAGCTGAAGTGTATAAAATCGAAGGCTTCCTTGGCATATTGCTTGAAGTACGAGAACTTCAATATGCTACAGCCCCAGAAGGACGAATACTTGAAATAATGGTAGCCTTTTTGGATTAGGGCCTTCGGGGTTTCGTAGACGCCCCAGTTCCATTCACCGTCGTTGTGGGCACCCACATGTATGATGTCAGCTCGTCCCTTGATAAGTTCTGCCGCCACATCGTCAAATTCCGAGAAGTCGTAGCTGTCGTCGTCGGCGATGATCCACAGGTAGTCGGTGTGGCAGTGTTCAAGGCCGTGCATGTAGTTAGCATTGGCGCCGACGTTTACGGGGTGCGTCACCAGTTCAAGGCTGGCGAAGCTCTGCTTGTGCTTTTCAACCACCTCAGCGGTGTTGTCCGTAGATTGGTTGTTCAGGACGACAAAGGGGCATTCCCTGAGCAGCGGATTGCTTTCAAAGAATGTGAGCGTTGCATCTAGCTGCTTAGTGCGGTTATAAGTGGTAATGACCACAGTCAGCTTATCTTTTACGCTGTGCTCGGTACTGCTCATCTAAATGTTCCTGAATGATTGTGTTCTTGCAGGAAAATCTAAAAATTTTCTGTTACAAGGCTTTAATTTCGGGCGCCCTATAAAGATGCTTTTCTTAACGCTATGAATGTGTTCTAACGTGCGTTTTATTCCTTCCTCTTCAGCCATAGTTTGCAGAAGTACATCGAAAACACGATACTTGCAATAAGGAACACCATAATTCCTAAACAAGCGAGATCGGCGATGCTTCTTAAGCCCCTGTGAGTTGTAAAAAGCATACCCACAAAACCCGCCGCGGTAGTGGTGGAACTCGCTATCACGTTTCGTCCGGTGGTGTCTAAGAATTGTCGCAAGGTGATTCCCTTGTTCGATGTCCAGGAAATGATAAAATGGATGGAAGAATCAATGCCAATGCCCAAAACCAACGGAATCACAATCACATTGTAAATTCCGATTTTCCCAAACTCAAAGAAATGAGTCAGGAAACCAAGCAACCCCAGCGTCAGGACAATTCCCATACCAAAAGAGAGAAAACCGGTGACAAACAAAGCCGGCTTTCTGAGTGAGAGAGCCAAACTCGCAAAAATAACAATGGTAATGATAATCGCTAAATTAAAGCTGTCGGCTTTCACCGATTCAATCACGTCGGAAAGGATGAATTGCGAAGAGAAAGTGCGCAAGTTCTCACCATCAAAATTCCATTTGCCATAATCATTTTGAAACTTATGAAGAGCGGTAGCGTCCCAGCTGGGGAAGTCCCCATAAATAAAGCCAATTTTTCCATAGGAACCGTCTTTTTCTCTGAGCAAATCGAGTGCCCAACTGGGAATATCCTCTGCAGTGAATGTTTTTTCAACTTGTGAAAGTTTCCTGAGCGTTGCGATATTCACTGAATCATTGCCTTTCGCTTTATCAAAAACCCTATAGCTTGCCAGATTGCGAATTTCCTCGATGATTTCCAAACGCTTTTTTTGCGAATCAAGAGGAGGAACAAAAGTTCTGAGTGTTAAGAAACTGCGGAGAGTGGGATCTTTTTCTTTGTGGAGGCGAATCATCAACGTATCGTAGAGTTTGTCCAGTTGTTCCGGGGTTGAACCCATGACTGCTGCGGGTGTTGATGTAGCGCGGTTGTTTGTTCTTGTGACTGAAGTGGCTATCCCTTTTTTCTTGTGAGCGACGTCTGTGGTTTCTCTTCTCAAGTTTCTGAGGTTATTTTCAAAATCAACATATTGGGCGAACCACAATGAAATTCCACCTAAAATAAAACAGACAATCGCCGCATGCTTAAAGAACTTAAAAATTCTCGGTTCATCCCACGACTTGGGTAAAAGGCTGTTTGTGGGCGCAGGCGGAATACCACCGAGGCAGAGTACAAACACAGGCAAAACTAAGAGAGCGGTGAGTACACTGAAGAAAACGCCACACGATGCCACCACTCCGAATTCGTAAAAGCCCCTGAAATGGGCCACTAAAAGCGTTAGAAACGCGGCAATGGTGGTGAGGCTCGCAAGGAAAAAGGGTTTTAACATTTCCTTTTGAGCGTGTTCCAGAACTTCTTCAATCGTTGCATATTTGTGGAGAAGTTTTTGGGCAGTTCCTAAAATGTGAATGGAATAGTCAATACCAACTCCCAAAATAATGGTGGCGACAAAAACGGTGAACGGGTTCAGCGTGCCATAAAAAATGGCGGTGAATGCAAGCATAGGAATACAAGCGTAAAGCACAGAGGCAATCACCAAAATCGGACCTTTTATACTGCGGAGGAAAATAATGGTCAAAATGATAATCAGCACCAAGCTAATTCCAAAAGAGGAGATGCTGTCGTTTTGCAGGTCCTCTACTTCTTTTAACCCTTCGTAAGTTCCCTCAACGGAAAAACGAGTGGGTACAGGGTATTTTTTACTATTGAAGTATTGTAAAAGCGTGTCTGAGCGAGCGAGAATATGAGATACGAATTCATAGTCAGTGGATGGTCTTGCCAGTTTCGCATTAATGACGCCGTTAAATAAAATTTTTCCCGTGCTGTCGGGCTTGGGGCAACCGATCAAGCGTATTTTAAGATGGGAGGGAACAGGGCCTCTTTGATCCCACCCTGGTGCTGCGTTTGCCGATGCCGTATCATTGGCCTTAAAAAAGGCGTCGAAAGCACCTGCAGCTTCGTCCGGGAGCCCAAGTTCCTGGGGAATGCTGGCATCGAACCAGACGCGCTCTTTTGCCGGTTCATCCCCTACCAAATCAACCAGAAAAGGCAAGTTTTCCCTGCCGACTTCCAATTCTATGTCTTCCAGGTTGTCCCTGATTCTCTCTAAATATTTGGTGGGGAGATATAAAAGCCCATTGTCCTTAAAAAATTGATTGTCGTTATCAACTTGTGTTGATACAAAATCGCCTTTCCAGTTTTTGTGGATGTATTCGTTTATAGAATCTTGTAAAGCCGCCACCAATTCCGGATCTTCGCTTTGAATCGCAAGCATAAAACGGTCCGTACTGCCAAATCGGGTAAACGACTCGTTGAGTGCAATTACGCTAGGCGTGTTTTTGGGAAGGAGGTTGGATAGGTCCGCGTTTAACTTTAACCCGGGATAAATCAAAATCGGGAAAAGGCAGAGTGCAGCAAAAATCAGGTAAAACGCCAACGCTTTAAATTTGTTTCTGCAAATCAGCGGAATGTACCAATTCGAAAATCTTTCTGAGAGAGAGGGCTTTGATGACATGGGGCAAATATACATTTTTTTCATTTCAGCAGAGGTTCTACCTTCTGAAGCATCTCGGTCATATTCGAGCTTGAGTGCGACTCTGCTACCATGCAAACATTCACCCCAAATTTTAAAATCATTGGCAAATAAGCGCTCCCACTGAACCATTTAAAGAGCACAACAATCTCATGTACATTTTGCCGGAAAAAGGTGTCAAATGTCCGAAAAACAACGTAACGAAAGGGACTCTATATTTAGTGCGCAAATTTGGAAAATAGGGAAAAATGGCGAATGTCAAAAGTCTTAGAGGCTTATGTTCCCAGTCTGAAATCTTAAGTATCTAATTTTCTAACGAAACGAGTCTAAAATAAGCGATAAAAACATTGACAAATGTAAGATTGAGGAATCTTCTACATTCCTCTTTCTAGTGAATAATCAGACATTTTAATGAGTGTGTCCAGAATTTCTTTTAACCGTTTCACTTCTTCCGGGTGCTTTGACGCGAGGTTCTTATTCTGATGAGTATCGGTTTCTGCAAAGAGCCACGGCGTTTCTCCCTTCACCAAAGGGTATTTCGCAATTAAACGGTATCCGTCAAAGCCAATAGCAACCACTCTGGAATACGCTCCTAGCGACAGTCCTTCGCCGTAACCTCTTAATAAATTATGTCCCATAAAAATATTGGGCACGGCAATGCCTGCCAGTTCTAAAATTGTCGGAGCAATATCCATTTGCGCTGCTGTTGCCGTATCCCGTTTTGCCTCAATGCCTTTGCCGGAAATTAAAAACGGAATCCAGGTGACATTGGAAAAACCGCCGCCGTTCATGGTAGAAACTCCGTTTTCACCTAGCGGAAATCCGTGATCGGCAAGTATAATGATGTAAGTATTTTGAAACCACTCCTCATGCTCAATCGAATGTATAAAGCGGGCGAGTTGCCTATCGGCATAATTCATGGTGTAGTTAATTCTCTCTGTAAGAGGCTTTTGTTTTTCCTCATCCGACATTCCCGCCGCGAAATTAAAAGGATAATGGTTCGAGCGAGTCATTAGTGTTGCTAAGAATGGCTTGTTTTGTCTCACAAGCGTGTCGCCAATATAAGAGGTGGCGTGAACAAAAAAGGTGGAATCATCTTCCCTGTTTCTGTCATAATGCTGTGCGTTATACCACTTGGCCATCCAAACGCCCAAATTATCCCAAGCGGGGTCGGCAGCAGAAAAATAGTGAGTGGCGTACCCGGAGTCTGACAAAACCGATGCAAAACTCGGAATGCTTACGTGAGCCAAATCTGTCGCTTCCGCAAGCCTTGAATGATGTGGAATACCGGTATGAGAAGAAAGCAGACCCCCTGTGGTCGGAACACCGCTTGCATGCATTCTTTCCCAAATGCGAGAATAGGCGGCAAGGGAATCAAAAAATGGTGTAGGCGAGGGCTGAAGTCCGGGGTTTAAAAATCCGGTGTTTAACCCGCGATGCGATTCTAAAAAGATAACGATGAAATTCGGCTTTTTGGCTCGCTGAGATAATAGTCGTTCGCTTTGAGTCAGTCTTTTGCTGGGAACGCGGTATAGCGGGTTCCCTGATTCGAAATTCGTTTTCGGAAATTTCCACAGAGAATCCCCTTCTGCTTTCAACCATAAATTTTGATAAGATTTTTCATATTGAGAGAGTTCTGTTTCCGTTAAATGTCCGCTTTTTTCAGCAGAAAAAAGTTCACTGTAAACTATAGATACGACGGGTTTTAATTTTATCATTCTCGCATTGCCCGTCCAGATATAATTGATAAAGAGGAAGGAACAGATGTAGAAAATCAGCATGGCGAGTATCGGCTTCTTCATGGAAAAATTGCTTGCGATATGAGTATTCTTTGAAGACGCTGCAAGCCGGAAATAGAGCAGACGATAAATCAGATAAGTAAAAGGCAAAATAAGGGCCAGTACAAAAAACTGTAGATAAGGTACGGAATAATCGTTTGCAACATAGTCCCAGAGCATTTTAATTGAAGAGGGGTCTTTATAAGTGTCTAAAAGTCCAAAAGAAAGATGGGACCCTAAAAAACGCTGGAATTCATCGTCCAGAAGTGTAAAGAGAAGAATCACGGAATGGAAGAGTGCATATAAAGTCACGCTCATCGATTCGATGGAAAAAAAACTCTTTCGAGACTGATTGCTAGTTTGAGTGGCCCTAAATGAAGTTGCAAACTCTACAGTTCCGGCTAGCAGCAGAAAAATAACAAGCGAATTACAGATCCACAAAAAATCCAAACAAACAGCATGGAAAATGTACCAATCTGGTTTGCTGACAAATGGGTAACCGTAAGGGTTGCTACGAAATAAAAGTAGCACGCGCAAAATAATATGCGAGAACCAAAATGCCAAAGAGAGAGGAATTAATTTCTGCAACGGATTTAAATAGTGAACCACTTTTTTAGCTGGACTGGTCATTACATTTCTCATTTCATAAAATGTACAAAATAATATATGCTGGAATTGCTGAATATTAGGCAAAATAAGATGATGATAATTTTTACCCATACAAAAAATCTATCTTTTCGCCTCTATGAACGACTTGGAAACCGATAATAAATTCCTTAAAAAAAGTGTGCTATTCAATATCTTCGGTACCGCTCTTAAAATTTGTGGGCCCCTTTTAACAATACTACTTGCTCGTATTTTCGGTGCTGCGGAATTCGGAATTTTTGTTTCGACGCAGGCACTCCTGCTCACCATATCGCGAGCATCAACATTCGGCTTAGACAGGGGGTTGCATTGGTATTTGCCACAAAATAAACTCCACAACCGCCCTGCTTACGAAGGAATAATGGAATCCTTTTGGATTACAATCCTTATATCCACATTGGTAACCCTAATTATATTTATCGGCTCCTTTACATCTTACATTTCGCAGGAATTCCGATTTTACGCCATTGCTCTCATATTTTATTCTGGAATTTATGTACTCAGCAATTCATCGGAAGGCAACCGCAAACCTTGGAATGCGATTTTTATAAACGATTTTTTAGTTGCCGTTTTGTCTCCGCTGGTGTCAATCGTTCTTTTCTTTTTAGACATCCCCCATGCTCTTCCCTTGGGTCTTTTGTTCGGGCAGGTCGGCGGCTTTTTTATGCACTCGCTCGCAGTCCGCACGCAATTTAGGGACATGCCGATTTTCCCTGCAAAAAAAATCACAAAGGACTTGCTACTTTATTCCGTGCCAATTGGCTTAACCGTTTTTGTTGGAAACTTGCTGATGCGTTCCACTTTATGGATGGTGCTCTTCTTTTTAGGCGCGAAAGCCGCAGGAGTTTATGCACTTATGATAACCATTTCTAACGGCTTGCAAACCATAAGAAATGGATTCAACCCGATTCTAATTCCCGTAGTATCCGAAATGAGCGAGGAACGGCTGAAAACTGACATTAAACCGATTTTTTCTTACTGCGTTTCAATGGCAACCCTAATTCAAATTGTGATTGGTTTTTTTATTGTGCTGTTCCCCGAAGAGATCATGTCTATTGCAGGGAAAAATTTTGTCGTTCAGCCGAAAGCACTTGGAATACTTTTATTTTTCCAATTAATCGCAACGTTCTTTGGAATGGTAAATACAATTATTGATGGAATTGGGAAGAGCGTTGTCAATTTGAAAGTAACGTTGCTTTCATTGGCACTCTCTTTAATCTCTGGCTTTTTGCTAATTCCTTCGTTTGGACTTTTTGGTGCTGCACTCTCAATGCTGATACCCGGAATTTTTTCCGCTTGCTACAATAATGTATATTTGTTCAAAAGAAACTTGCGTCCGTATTCTCGCAAGCTATGGGTGGAGTTAGTTTGGATTGTTGCGTTACTTGTGCTTTATGTCGTTTTAAACACACAAAACATACATTTGGAGATGGGACAAAAAATAGTTTTCTATGTGAGCATTTTGCTTGTTCTTGGAGTACAGTTTATTTTTTACAAAAGAAAATTTTAACTGGTTTCCAAACGATCAAGACAAAGACTTGACTTTTAACACCTAATGATTATATTAAAAAAAACATAGAATTAAGCTGTATTGACGAGACTATAATTATGAACAAACCTAGGATTATTGCTTATTATTTGCCGCAGTTTCATCCCATTCCCGAAAATGATTCTTGGTGGGGAAAGGATTTCACGGAGTGGATCAATGTGCGCAAGGCAAAATCTCTGTTTAATAGACACAACCAGCCAAAAGTACCTACAGAATTGGGATATTATGATTTGAGATTACCTGAAGTTCGTGAATTGCAGGCTCAAATGGCACGGGATGCTGGTGTTGAAGGCTTTTGCTATTGGCATTATTGGTTTGGCGGTAAAGGTCGCCAACTTTTGAATGAAATTATAGATGAAGTTCATAAGACGGGTAAACCGGATTTTCCGTTTTGTTTGGGTTGGGCTAATGAATCCTGGAAAGCAAAACAATGGTATAAGAATGGCGTTGGCGACAAAATTCTGATGGAACAGCGCTATGGCGGCGAGGAAGATTATCGAGCTCATTTTGATTACGTCAAGGAACTTTTTAAGGATTCGCGATACATCCGGATCGATGGGAAACCGTTCTTTTTGTTTTATAAGCCGAATCAGTTCGAGGACATAGCAAATTTCATAATCCTTTGGAATAAGTGGGTTCAGGAAGAGGGTATTGCCGATGGAATCTATTTCGTGGCGAACCTTGACCAGCAAGATCAGCGTGAAAAATGGATAGAAATCGGATTTAACGCCGTGACTCCGTCTTTTATGCAACGCATTCGTTCTAAGTATATGCAAAGACCGTCCTGGGAAAAATTTTTGATCCGTCGATACCGAGCCTTGTTTAATTGCCCGGTTTGCTACGATGCGGAAAAAGTCAACAAACTCATTGTTGATAAAGCTTACGATTCTCGCGAAGATGTGATTCCAATCTTGTTTCCCCAGTGGGATCATACACCGCGCAGCGGTAGTATGGGCGACCTTATCAAAGGTACTAGCCCTGAGTTTTTCCGTAAACAGGCTGAAATGGTCTTGCCTCTGGTTGCTAACAAAAAAAACAGTCTTGTTATGCTGAAGTCTTGGAACGAATGGGGCGAGGGCAATTTTATGGAACCGGACGAAACTTTTGGCCGAGGTTTTATTGACGCACTCAAGTCGGCGTTGGAAAAGTGATCTGTAATCTAAGGAACAGCAAAAGAATAAACACCTAGTGAAAAATACGTTGCTGCTGTGTGTTTGTGTGCTAATGACGACAACCGTTATTTTTTTATAGCAGTAGCGTTGTTTTGTATGCCTTT
>MNYL01000191.1 GCA_001873075.1 Fibrobacteres bacterium CG2_30_45_31
CTGGTGAAAAAATTGCCCGTTTTATCGGAACCATTTCTGGTATACTCCTTATTGTGGGGTTCGGAGCCCTCTATCTCGAATTTAAAACGCCGGGAATGGGGATGTTCGGTGTCATCGGTATTACAGCTATCGCACTCGTTTTCTTTGGGCAATTCGCAGGCCAATTGGATAATTATTTCCCTGCAATTCTTCTGGTCATTGGAGCCCTCCTTTTTATTGTCGAGATTCTGATTCTACCGGGCACATTCTTATTTGGAATTGGTGGCATCGGGTTTATGATTGCAGCCTTGGCGCTGATATTCAAAGACTCGTCACTCCCTTCCTTCGTCCCCGTTCTTTTTTCCGATACGGCTCCCTGGATCCGCGGCCTTTTCTACATCATGAGTTGTGCGGTAACCGCACTCTTACTCCCCATTGTATTCTCACGCTATATCGTTCAGCTTCTCCCTGAAGGTTGGACCCCCATGCTCTCCACAGACCTTGCAGAAGCAAAATCCCCCACCGAAGAAATTTCTTCCATTAGCATAGGGATGGAAGGGATCGCCACCACACCACTACGTCCAGTAGGGCATGCCAGGATTAATGGCATTCTTTTAGATGTTCAAACGCATGGCGATATTATTGAATCAGGAACCCCTGTCAGAGTGATCGCCGTTAGTGATGGAAGAATCTGGGTCTCCCCAACAGCGGAAGAATCCTAGGGGCTTTGTCAAAAAATTGTTCCCTCCCCACGAACCACAACTTCAATATTTTACACAAAAAGCCCTGTCAAATGACAGGGCTTTTAATGAGCACAGAAAAAATTATTTCTTGCTCAACTTATCGCAATTACCTTCCCAGAAATAATCAGAGACAATGTTCTTCTCGCTAATCACAAAGTGAACCTTACATTCCCCTTCCGTATAGACGAGAACTTGCTCTTCCGCAACATTGAAAATGTATTTCGGACAGTCACCAAATAAGGACGATTCAGAACACTTCACATTCTCTTCCACAGGAAGTGTATAAGTCTCGGCAGGTTCGCCCCACTTTGCTTTTACTTCAGAAACATCTTGCTTAAAATAGGCTCTGAGAACTTTATGTTCCCGCTTCTTTCCTAAGCCTTCACAATCACCTGGTTTTCTTGCACGGATGCGGTAGTTATGAATAACCCCCTTATCATCGGCCAAGAAATCAATCATACAAGCTTGCTTCAGTGCAGCAACAGCACCAAAGCCCCCAATACTCGAGGTCTGTGTGGACATTTCTGCATAGCCCACCACTCGATATTGATTGGCCACAGTCGTATCCAAAGTAATGTGTTCCTTTTTGTAAGGAATTTCATTCACATTTTTGCCGAGCAAATCACTTGCTTTTGTGGAACAACCCACTACTGTGAGCGCCAAAGCAACTGCACAGAACCCTATTATTTTATTCATTTGTATCTCCTGTTTATGAACACCACTCATTGTGGAAAGTCCATTCTACCATTGTCCAAGAAGGCCGAAAACCATTTTGAAGCCCTCACTGGGCCACATTTTCTGTGACGGGGTGAAATATAACTACTTTTAGCTCGTGATTATTTGTTTTTTATCATAGGCATAACTAAAAAGTTTTTATTCAGGAGAACTCATGAACAATATGTTCATTCTAGGTATTATCATCGCAGGCATCATCGCCCTCATATTGCTTGTCTTTATTGCCAACTTCTTCAGCCTATGGCTACAAGCCTTGTTTTCTAAGGCGAATGTAGGCATTCTCCAACTCATCGGAATGCGTCTTCGTAAAGTACCGCCTAAAATTATCGTTGACGCCCGCATTTTGAGCTGCAAAGCAGGCATGCCTGTAGATACCAATTTATTAGAAGCGCATTTTATGTCAGGGGGTAATGTACTCCGCGTTATTCAAGCGCTCATCGCCGCAAACAAAGCCAACATTAAATTGGATTTCAAAGAAGCGACCGCCATTGACCTTGCAGGTCGTAACGTTCTTGAAGCCGTACAAATGTCGGTGAATCCTAAAGTGATTGAAACACCTCGCGTGAGTGCCGTCGCTCTCGATGGTATCCAGCTCCATGCCATTACTCGAATCACCGTCCGCGCAAGCATCCAGAAACTGGTTGGTGGCGCTGGTGAAGAAACGGTTGTCGCTCGCGTAGGTGAAGGGATTGTGTCCTCCATCGGTAGTGCAACCACCCACAAAGCGGTCCTCGAAAATCCGAATATGATTTCCAAAAAAGTCCTTGCCGCGGGTTTGGACGCCGGTACCGCTTTTGAAATTCTTTCCATTGATATTGCGGACGTGGATGTCGGTCAAAACATCGGCGCCATGCTGGAAACCGACCGCGCCGAAGCGGACAAGAAAATTGCACAGGCGAAGGCAGAAGAACGCCGCGCCATGGCTATCGCCGCTGAACAGGAAATGAAAGCCAAAGTGATGGAAATGCGCGCCAAACTCGTAGATGCAGAATCTCAGGTGCCTATGGCTATGGCCGATGCCCTCCGTTCCGGTCACCTCGGAGTCATGGACTATTACAATCTCCAAAACGTCAAAGCCGATACCCAGATGCGCTCGCAGTTGGGAAACCAGAATGCTGAGACCGATTCAAACTAAAACGAAAGAGTGAATCCTATGGAATTAGTCCTTCTCTTCGCTGGAATTATCATCTTTAACATTGTCGTCAAAAGGATGCAATACAAAGCCCAACAGGACAAGCGTAAAGTTGAAAATTCCAGGTCCGCTCAATCTGCACCAAAACCTTTGGCAAATTCGGATACGCCCAAGTCTCTGCAAGATCTGATTCGGAAGTTCAACGAACGGCAGCAAGAATCAGAATCTGCTTCCGCTCCAAAAACGGTTGAGAAGGAAACTCATTCCCCGGCACACGAGGATACCCCTTCTGTGTTACATGAAGAAGAAACGGTCATTCAGACACACCGTGAACAATGGGAAGCTCGTAAAAAAGAACTGTCCGACGCCGCTTCTGCACTAAACACAACATCCAATCCCCGTATTGAATCCATAGCGAAACCCGTTATCCAAAAGAAAGCGGCGATTATACAAAATCATGGGATAACCAGTTTCAAATTAAACATTACCGAAGCGCGCGAAGGATTCCTCTGGGCGAAAGTCATTGATGATCCTCGGTTTCGGCGTAGGTCTCCACTCAATGTGAAGGCATTATAAGCCAGAAAATGAGATAGGCTATAATTCCAGCACCGCCGAGTAATGTGGCAAGCACCCAGAGAACGCGAACTAGGGTGGGATCCACTCCTAAATATTCCCCGATGCCGCCGCAAACGCCAGCAAGAAACCGATTCGTGTTGGAAAGAGTCAATTTTTTCATTGCTGAACCTCTGATTTAATTTTTTTTCGTTCAAGAAGGAAATATTTCCTTCTTGTTCGTTTTTAAAGAGTCACTCACTTTTACCTAGGAGAAAAAATGAGTCATCTCACAAAAAATACGAAAAAAACAATTCTTATGGGAGCCCTCAGCATATTATTACTCAGTGCTTGCCATGATAATGCGTCTTCCGATAAAACACCATACGAAGGGGGCACTGCGGCAGTACGCCTTGATATCGGTGACATAGAAATGCCGTTACTCGATAGTGTCACCATCGATTGCATGGGGGCCGATACCACACACTTGGTGAGTACGTCTATTGACAACATATTCAGTATGGATCTTCTTCCCTTTACCCCGTGGGTTTTCAGGGCGAGAGTGTACGCCAACGGAGGATTACTTACCCAGGAAGGAGAAACCGAAGCCACCGTGAATGCGGGAGACCAACTGGATCTGTTGATCCAACTACGGGCCCTGATCGGTTTTATTTATTTGAAAATTCCGCTCGGACTCGGGAATCCTTTAGGTATTGAATCGGGGACACTGAAAATTATTTCAAATCACGTAGACACGACTTACACCTTTGAACTGGATGACAAAGAAGCAACTCTGGGCACCAAAGCCCTTGCCTTAGGCGAAACTTATTTTATTAAAATCAATTTATTCAACGCTCTTAAAGATACCGTTTATGCATTCTCCGACAGTATTCTTATCAATGCGGAAAACTCATTTCCCACCATTATTCTCGAATCGTTGCGGGGCGAGATTTCCGTGAGCATCCAGATGCAGACGATGAGTCCCCTGGAATGGCAAGCGACATTCAGCACTAGTAAAAAAAGAACCCCTATCGCAGGCGATTTACTGATCACCGAATTCTTTGCCGATCCTAAAAGCAGTGGAACTAAATTTGAATTTGTGGAAATTTATAATGGGACTCTAGATTCCCTCATTCTCGACAGTTGTACACTCGCAGAATCGTCCTCTAAAACGGAAACGCTACTCCCCGCCAATACTGTAATTCCGCCTTCCACATTCTGGGTTTTAGGCAGTGATAGTGTAAACGCCGCTGATGTTATTATTGATACACTCGGGCTTCCCAAAACATCACACGCATTGGTATTCCACTGCAAAAGTGAAGTTATCGATTCCCTTTGGTACAACAGCAAAACGGATAGTACAAATACCAACCCGTTTCCTCTCGCCACCGGAAAAACAACCCAGCTTCCTTTAGACAATTGGAAAACACAAGAGGCGGGAACGTCCTGGTGCTTAGGAAACTCAACATTCCAATTTGGTGGAAATATTTTCTACGGGTCCCCTGGAAAAGACGCTTCCTGCCCATAAAAGAAAAATTTACGAACGGATTTTTTTGTTGTTCATTTTTTCTTTAAAAGCGAGGCAACGCAGGAGCCCAAGCGAACAATGTAGCAGAAGCCCCTGCATGCATTTAAACCATTAGCCTATTTCAGACTTGAGTTCACGACTCATCAATTCTTCGATGGCTATCTTCGGTGACTTTCCACAGAAAAGCGCTTCGTAAACCGCATTCACAATCGGAAGTTCGACACCCTTCTTTTCGCCGAGCATCTTAGCACTGCGACAAGTGGGGACGCCCTCAGCGACCATCTTCATGTGAGACATGACCTGATCCAAAGTTTCACCCTTACCAATGCACTCGCCAACATAACGGTTGCGGCTATGACCCGAAAGGCACGTCACAATCAGATCGCCCATACCTGCAAGACCTGCAAACGTATGAGCGTTCGCTCCCATCGCAAGCCCTAGACGGCAAATCTCCGCCTGCCCGCGAGTAATCAAAGCCGCGCGAGTATTATCACCCGCTCCGATACCATAAAGAATTCCGCTCGCAATAGCAATGACGTTTTTCACGGAACCACAAAGTTCCACACCCACAATATCGGTAGAAGTGTAGACACGGAGATAAGAATTACTCATCACTTGCTGCACAAACTTCGCGGAGTCTTCGTTTGTACAGGCGGCAACAATAGCGGTAGAGACGCGACGGGCCACTTCTTCAGCGTGGGTAGGCCCACTAAAAGCGACCATGTGGTCTTCATCAAGCCATGGAACATTCGCAAGAATCACTTCACTCATCAACTGAAGAGAACCTTCCAAAATGCCTTTCGTTGCACAGAGAACGATGGGTTTCTTGCCTTTCGGTGTCCAAGTTCCAAATTGTTTGGCCACATTCCCCATGAACTGGGATGGCACTACCAAAAGCACCATTTCCGCACCTTCAAGAGCGGCATTCATATCTGTCGTATAAACAAAAGAATCAGGGAAAATAACACCCGGCAATTTGTCTTTGTATTGGTGTTCCCGATAAAGTAAATCGACTTCATCCTTTGAAAATGTCCAAAAGGAAACCTGATGTCCATTGTCCGAGAGAACCTGACCGAGAGTTAAACCCCAACCACCTGTACCTAAAACTGTAACTTTCATGATGTGCGTAACCTTATTTATTCAAGTAATTTACACTTTTTTTCGTTTGCTACCAAAACCATTTTCTGTGCCATTCATTAAACGCTTCATATTGGCACGATGTTTATAAATAACGAAAACAGCAACGGCCCAAGCAACCATCAGAACTCCTAACGAAATCTGATCGTGCGGGTAATGCTCAGGAAACAAAAAGCCTAAAGTGGAGATAATCGCAAGAGTGATGCAAGCCCCGATACTCCCCACCGAAACATATTTGGTGGTAACAGTCAAAAGGGTCCACACAGAAAAAGAAATAAGAGCGGTCACCGGAGCGAGCGCTAAAAAGACCCCCATCGCCGTGAGCACGCCCTTGCCTCCACGAAAACCCGCCAGGCATGTAAAACTGTGGCCCACAATAGCGAGAAGCCCCGCCACTAAAGGCAACCAAGAATAATCAGGTCCACCCGCTGCCACAGAAGCTTCGTTCATCCACAAAGCAATCATCGGCGCCAAAAAACCTTTCGCAAGATCAACAAATACTACTGGCAATGCAGGCTTCCAACCGAGAACGCGGAATACGTTAGTTAAACCCGCATTTTTTGAACCATAAGCACGAATGTCGTAGCTTTTACCGTTGACGAGCTTTGCCATCCACACGGCGGACGGGAGGGACCCCAACAGATATGCGATCGGAAGACTCAGTAAATTGTTCAAGATCTTCATCCTTTCGAAGAGTGAGCTTTTGGTCAAAATTTAAACGTAGCGGAGCTCCAGATAACTGGAATGCATCAAAGAAAAGTTTCATCAGATACCGTTTATAAGCCTCGTCTACAAATTCAGGGTAACGAGTTTCGATATCAATCACAGGAGGTTCCACCATGATCTGGCACGCCCGCATGAGCTTAATCGGTCGAGACTGGCGTGTGGGATGAGGATTCTTTTCACAAGCCTCGGCAAAAACTTCTGCCAAACGATCTCGCCCCAAAACACGACGACAGTTGTTGTAGACGGTTTTGATTTCCTGGATCACCCGGTGAACACGCTGGCCATCCTTCGCACTGATGGAAAGAATAGGCACAAACTCCAGCATGGGTTCGCGCTCAAACATTTCTTTGACCAAGTGATCGAAAGACTTATCCGTTTTATTAGGAAGAATATCCCACTTATTAAGAAGCAGAATCAGCCCCTTGCCCGCTTTACGAATATCCGTAATAATGCGGAAATCCTGCACTTCCAAACCGCGAGTCACATCGATAATGAGCACGCAAAGATCCGAACGACGGATACTTTCCTGTGTACGCATATTGCTGAAAACTTCTACTTCGTCAGAAACGCGCGCTTTTTTCCGAAGACCTGCGGTGTCAGTCACCACAAAAGGAACTTCATCTACGGTAAAAGTACAGTCAATAGAATCGCGAGTGGTCCCCGGAATATCCGAGACAACAGCGCGTTCCTCACCTAAAATGCGATTGAGAAGCGTGCTCTTACCGGCATTCGGGCGACCGAGAATCGCAAAACGAATGGGGCGAATTTCATCATGAATCCCTTTAGTTCCTCCTGGAAGGAGCCCAATGACTTCGTCTAAAAGGGAGAGACAGGCATAACCCGTGAGAGCACTGATGGTACGTGGTTGCCCAAGACCCAAGGGGAGGAATTCCCAGCTTTCGGTACGATCTTCAGGGACTTCACTCTTGTTGGCCACTAAGATCACTTGCTTATCCAAGCGTTTCACCATGCGGGCAAATTGCTGATCTAAATCAGTAATTCCCACACGGATATCCACCATAAACAAGACCAGATCCGCATCTTGCAAGGCAGTAAATATCTGTGCGCGCACACTGTCAGCGAGCACATCAATGGAGTCATCAGGCAAAAATCCACCCGTATCCACTACGGTAAATTCCCGCCCATTGTAGAAAGCCGTCTGGTAATGACGATCTCTGGTGACGCCATCACGGTCAGAAACCACTGCCGCACGACGACCGAGAATTCGATTAAACAAGGAGGACTTGCCCACATTGGGGCGTCCGACGATACAGACTATAGGTAATTTTGCCACGGCCCAAATATAGAAATGAAAAAGAAAAAACACCGTAACAGCCACATCGAAAGCTATTTATATATTTTTGTCAAGGTTTAATCTAGGTTCGTTCCGATCAGCCACTTGCTTTGCAGATCTTTGATTTGCTTTCAAATTCTGAAGTATTTGAGCGTTCCACAAAATTTGAGGTCCTTTGTGACATCTATTGACGGCAAAACAAAATTGCTTGCAGTCTTCGGGAATCCCGTAGGGCACAGCAAGTCGCCGCTTATGCAGAATGCGCTTTTGGAGCATTTCGGGATCAACGCCGTCTACGTTCCTCTTTGCCCTCCTGTGGATCATCTCAAAGAAGCGATTGAGGGTTTTCGAACCTTGGGTTTCTTGGGTGCCAACGTGACCATTCCTTTCAAGGAGATGGTGGGGGCTTATCTGGATGAACTCTCCCCTATTTCAAAATTCACTGGGAGTGTCAACACACTCTATTGGAAAGAGGGCATTGTCGGAGGTTCGCTGGTGGGAACAACCACCGATCCTTATGGAGCGCTCCAATGTCTCGCCAAAGCCCATGAGCCCGTTGAGGGAAGACATGTGGCCATTTTAGGCAATGGAGGAGCTGCACGCACCATCGCCTTTTTATTCCATAGTTTAGGAGCACAAATCACAATCGTTTGCCGCGATAAAGAAAAAGGCTCTCATCTCGCACAAGCACTCCACAAAGCAAACCCGCAAAAATCCATTCCCTCTGCCGTTCTGTTTGAAAATTTTCAAAATATCCGTGACATCAATATCGTTCTCAACGCAACGTCTGTAGGAATGACTCCCCACGACAATCTTTCTCCTCTCCCCAAAGAAGTCTTACGTCCCAAAATGGTCGTCTGTGACATTGTCTACACGCCAACCGAAACGAAACTCTTGCGAGAAGCGAAAGAAGTGGGCTGCAAAGTCATTGGCGGCTCAGCAATGCTTGTCTATCAAGGGGCTCAAAGTTTTGAATACTGGTTTCCAGAAAAAAAGCCTGACATTGATGTGATGAAAAAAGCACTCGGGATGGAGGAGTGAAATGAAAAGAGCTTCAGAACAAACCGTTTACTTTACTGGCTTTATGGCGAGTGGTAAAAGTCGCATTGGTCG
>MNYL01000152.1 GCA_001873075.1 Fibrobacteres bacterium CG2_30_45_31
CGAGGTGGTTCACAAACTGAACGGACGCCATGTGCGTGTGCCTTTAGCGGGTCCTGCAAATCGTCAGGGACGAATCGCTGCCACCAATGCGCTGGGGGGAAAGATGCACTACCATGGCGTTTTAGGAACTTCGGTCGTGAAGCTTTTGGATTATACGGCGGCGGCGACAGGGCTCAATGAAAAAATGGCCACTGAGGCGGGGTTTAAAGTCGGTGTCGCTTATGTGACCAAGGATAACCATGCGGGGTATTTCCCCGGAGCCGAGCCGTTGTTTTTGAAGTTGGTTTATGATAAGGTTTCGGGCAAAGTTTTGGGCGGTCAAGCTTTTGGAAAAGCGGGGGTGGATAAACGAATTGACACGATTGCCGTCGCTTTGCATGGAAAAATGACATTGGAAGATCTTGCGGAAATTGACTTTGCCTATGCTCCACCGTATTCAAGCGCGAACGATCCTCTGAATGTGGCAGCCTTTGTAGGGTTGAATGATCTCTCCGGTTTTAGTCCTCTCTGTAGTCCTCAGGAAACGGCAGAGCTTCTTTCGCAACCTCTCGCTTCCAGGCCTTTGGTTTTGGATGTGCGCACTTTTGGCACTCGGCCTAAAAAACTTTTACAAGATACACTCTCCATCCCTGCCGATGAAGTGCGGGATCGGGTGCATGAAATTCCCCAGGACCGTCCGCTATTGATTCTTTCCAAGGATGGTTATCTGGGCCACATTGTTTTGCGCATTCTTGTGGGGGAGGGATATAAAGATGTTCGCAATATTGCGGGTGGGTGCGACTGTCTCCAATGGTATTTAACAGAAGGCGTATCCCATGAGGAAAGTAAGATAAAACCGAATGCGACGATTCTTGATGTGCGTACTCCTGAAGAATACCAAGAGGGCGCGTACCCCAAAGCTATCAACATTCCTCTCCGGGAACTTCCGAATCGCTTAGGGGAATTGGGTCCAAAGAACAAACCGCTGGTAGTTTATTGCCTTTCGGGCGCGCGCAGTGCGGCAGCGGTGCGCATTCTCAAAGGAGCTGGCTTTACCGATGTGCTCAATGCCGGAGGATTGGCCGATTTGCTGCGTTAGCGGGAAACGATAGCGACGACGCGCTCTGCACCGAGATTTTTTATTCCCAGAGCCGTGAGAACCTTGCTGGAGAGCTTGTCGTTGACTGCGACAAGCTTTTCTATATGCAGATTTTCCTCTTTGCAGAGATGAATAAAATCGCTGTAGGTGAACAAGTGAATGTTTGGCGTATTGTACCACTCGTAGGGGAGATCTTTCGACTTGGGCATGCGACCCTGAAAACAGAGCGCGGTGCATACGGTCCAGTGCCCAAAATTGGGGAAGGTAATAACGGCGCGTTTGGCGATGCGCAAAATTTCCCGGAGGAGTTGCACTTGATTTTTAACTTCCTGGAACGTGCGATTGAACACGGCGTAATCAAAACTGTTGTCTGCAAATGAGGTAAGTTCGCTTTCTTCCAGGTAGTTTTTCTGGATCACCGGAACATCGCGTTCAATGCAGTCGAGGATACTGTTGAAATTCTTTTCAACGCCCACACCTGTCACTTTTTTGCTTTTCCACAAAGTGTCAATGAGGAGTCCTCCTCCGCAGCCGAGATCCAGAATGCGCGACTTTTCAGGAATCAAAGATTCGAGAAGTTGTAAATCCTTGTTGTTCTGAAAAATGGGCACCACTTGTGAGTTGTGCGGTTCTGCTTGCACCTTGTTATTAAGAAAACGGGCAACGGCTTTACCCAAATTGCCGACTTCCAAAAGGAATCCATCGTGACCAAAAGCGGTATCGAGTTCGAGGCTGGTGACGACTTTCCCCGTATTCAAAAGGGCATTGGTTATTTTCCGCGATTCGTGCGGCGGGAACAGCCAATCCGTGCTGAGGTTGACGTTCAAAAATTCCGCTTGCACATTCTGAAATGCGGTCTCCAGAGAACCATATTCGGTTTCGAGGTCGAAAGTATCTGTGGCGTAGGCGATGTGAAGGTAACTGTTGGCGTCAAAACGGCTGACGAATTTCGTCCCTTGGTAGCGCAGGTAGCTTTCCAGAGGAAGTCCCATATCGAAGGGAGTTGAAAAAGCAGCGGTTGCCTTTGTATGCGCTTCCTCTACGGCGGCGCGCTTGAATTTCTGTTCCATGCCGACAGCAGAAAGGTAGGTGATGTGCGCGAGTTTTCGTGCATTGGCGAGCCCCACGGCAGGGATGGCCCCTTCGTAATAATCGCCCCCGTTAAAGTTGGGATCCTGGATGATGATGTCGCGGCCGACAATTTCAAAACCGAGCGCCTGGCTGGAAAAACGAGGTGAGCTCGCAATAACGATGCAGCGGTCCACATAATCCGGGTAATAGATGGCCCATTTCATGGCCTGAAAACCACCCATGGAGCCCCCGATGACGCAATATAACCGTTTGATATTCAACGCATCTGCGAGAAGCTTCTGGGCACTGACCATATCGCCGATGGTGATATTGGGGAATGCGGAACCATAAGATTTCCCTGTGCGGGGATCTTTGCTGGAGGGTCCCGTGGAGCCCTGGCATCCGCCCAGAATATTGCTGCAAACCACAAAGAATCGATCAGTATCCACTGGTTTTCCAGGACCGATCAGCGCATCCCACCACCCCGCCTTTTTATCTTCTGGTGTATAGAAACCTGCGACATGCGCATCGGCGGTGAGCGGGCTACAGACCCAAACCACATTGTCGCCTTTGGCGTTCAAGGTTCCGTAGGTTTCGTAACGGAGCGATAGTTCTGGCAGAATTTTGCCACTTTCCAGGCGAAATCCTTCGGGGCCGAGAGGAATTATCATATCTCTTGATACGACAGGGCCAATACTATCTTTATGCAAAAATTCGATCATACGCATAAATATAGAAAAATTGAAATCGCGTAGGATAAAATCTATAGGCTTTTGTATTTTTAGTCGATGGATTTTACAAGACCCTGCATGATTGAGATTCCCATTGTTCATGACCAGCGTGGTAATTTGAGTGTGGTTGAGGGCGGAATGTTGATTCCGTTTGATATTAAGCGCCTCTATTACCTGTATGATGTCCCTGGTGGTACCATGCGCGGGGGACATGCGCACCGAAAATTACAGCAGCTTATTATTGCCGCAAGTGGTAGCTTTGATGTCTCACTGGATGATGGCCATTCCCGCAAAAAATTTACATTGAATCGTTCCTACCAGGGACTCTACGTTCCTACAATGACCTGGCGTGAAATAGATAATTTTTCTTCGGGTGCTGTTTGTTTAGTGCTTGCATCCGAACATTACGATGAGTCCGATTATATTTATGAACATTCTGACTTTTTGACCGAAGTTTCTTCTTTGAAAAAATAGTGATGAACTCGCCATCTTCCATTTCCTTTCCTTTTTATTCTTTGCAACGTGTGAATGCATCGTTTGAACCAGTTCTTTCTGAAACGCTTTTCCGCGTCTCTGCCTCTGGGTGGTACATTCGTGGAAAAGAATGTTCTGCCTTTGAAACCGCGTTTGCAAACTATTGTGGTGTGTCTCATTGTGTGGGCGTTGGAAATGGTTTGGATGCCCTGACTTTGATTTTCAGAGCTTATAAAGAATTGGGAAATTTGTGCGCAGGTGATGAAGTGCTTGTGCCTGCGAATACCTTTATTGCAAGCATTCTTGCTATTTCTGCAAATGGTCTTGTACCAGTACTTGTAGAGCCTGATGCCCGATCATTTAATTTGAATTCAGAGTTGCTGGAAGCGGCCATTACTCCGAAGACGCGGGCGATTCTCGCTGTGCATCTTTATGGTCGTGTGGCTGCCATGGACAAAATTACTGCCATTGCGAAACGTCATGCTTTGTTGCTTGTGGAAGATGCGGCCCAAGCGCACGGTGCTACACTCTGTGGCAAGCGTGTGGGCTCTTGGGGAGATGCCGCGGGCTTCAGTTTTTATCCGAGTAAAAATCTGGGCGCGCTGGGTGATGGGGGTGCTGTCGTAACTCAGGATTCCAAACTTGCAGCGATGGTTCGCATTTTGGCTAATTACGGTTCCGATGAAAAATATGTAATGAATTATCAAGGGGTAAACTCCCGCCTGGATGAATTGCAGGCCGCGGTGCTTTTGCTAAAGTTGACGCGTCTTGATGAGGATAATGAAAAAAGAAATGCCGTTGCCGCTCGTTATATTTCCGAAATAAATAATGCTCTGGTGCAACTTCCGGAGGCGGGTCATGCGGGGGAACATGTATGGCATATTTTTGCTGTTCGCTCTTTCATGCGTAATGCCTTGCAAGAGTACCTTAAGCAGTGCGGTGTCGAAACGGTCATTCATTATCCGATTCCACCCCATCATCAAAAGGCGTATGCGACAGGACTGATTCATGGTATGCTTCCGATCACAGAAGCGCTCTCGCAAACGGTTTTAAGTCTGCCGATGAGTCCTCTCATGAGTGATGAAGAGGTGAGTGCTGTGGTACACGCTGTGAATTCATTTCAGGGGCAAAATAAATGAGCGAACTGACTATTCGGCGATACTCTCTGGAGGATCAAAGAACGTGGGATGCTTTTGTGAAAAAGGCCTGTAATGGGCACTTCCTTTTTATGCGCGGCTACATGGATTACCACGCGGATCGTTTCCCGGATTGTTCTTTCATTGTGATGCACCATGAAAAATGGATTGCTGTAATTGCGGGGACGATCTCGACCGAAGGCGTGTGGAGTTCCCATGCAGGGCTCACCTTTGGTGGGTTTATTTTTGATAATACAGTGGGAACGTTGGATATTCTGAGTAGTTTTTCCCTTCTGGAAGCTGAATTGCGTTTGTTGGGTGCAAAAATGTTGCGCTATAAACCTTTACCTTGGATTTATACTCATTGCCCTGCGGAAGCTTCTCTTTACGCACTTTTTCGGTGTGGTGCGCAGCTCGTTTCCCGTCAGATTTCTTCTGCCTTTGTTCCAGGGACACAAAAAATGGAAGAACGTCGCCGCCGCCGATCGAAATTAGCGGAAAAAATGGGAGTTCAAATAACAGAATCCATCGATTTCAAGAGCTTTTGGAATCTTCTAAATACCTGCTTAAATGAACGTCACGACGTCGCTCCGGTTCACTCCTCTTCTGAGTTGGAACTTCTGGCGGGGCGTTTTCCAAACAATATCCGTCTGTTCATCGCAAAAATTGAAAATCGTCTAGTGGCGGGAACCCTTTTGTACATTACGGATCGTGTGGTGCACACTCAATATTTGGCTACTTCTGCTGAAGGGAGGGAAATAGGTGCACTAGATGCCCTCATTTCTCACTTGTTGACTTCGTCTCTGACTCAGCAACGTTACTTTGATTTTGGAGTTTCCTGTGAAGATAATGGGCGTATTTTGAACGAGGGTCTGCTGACGCAGAAAGAAGGCTTTGGTGGCCGTGCTGTCGTTCATGATGTTTATGAGTATTTGTTATGACTAATTCCCGATTCTGGAAAATTTTCTTTGGTTCTGGCGGTGTCATTTCCGTTCGTGTTTTGTGTTCGTTTATCACCAATAAAATTCTGGCGATGTTTCTTGGCCCCGCGATGTTTGCAAGTGTGGGTCAATTTCAGAATATTTTTGCCATAGGACAAGCCACCTCTTCTCTCGCTATGCAGAATGGGTGGGTGAGCCTTACTGCGCGTTATAAAGAAAAACTGGAAATGCTGCACGGGGTGTGGCATGCGGGTTATCGGCTGACTGTCCAGGGCTCTATCGTCACCGTATTTGTGGCCATTATTTTTTGTTTTACGGCTCCTCTTGAATCATTATTTCCTGGTATACCACTGCGTCACGTTCAGGCCACTATTCTTTTTGCATTACCCGGAATTGTGGCTGCCAATGTAATTACGATTTGCCAATCTGTGATGAACGGGCTTGGGCATTATCGGCGTTGGGCTATTATCAGCATTTTGACTGCTGTTATTCAATGTGTGTGGGTGATACTCTTTTTATCCACAGGATATTTGAGCGTTCTTTCTGTAATTGCCACGCAGTCTTTGATTTCTTCTGTGGTAGCAGTAGCGGTGGCGCGGGGTGGTGGTTTTTCTTTGGACCGATTTCGAGGAAAAATTTTTCTGGAACAAAAGGCATGGTTGAATTTTTGTTATATGGGAATTATTCCAATGATTCTTTCTCCGATTGCACTCATGCTTGTGCGCTCGGCGATCGGCAATGAATTAGGTTGGAATGCTGCGGGTATCTGGCAAAGCGTTTGGCGCGTTTCCGATTTTTTCAGTGTCGGTTTTTCTTCAGTGCTAGGGGTATTGATTCTGCCTTGTGTCTCTGCGGAACTTTCCAAAACGGAATTCTGGAAAATATTTAAACCCATTCTTTTACGCGTATTTCTGCTTGCTGCAGTGATTGTCGGGCTGGTGTTTCTTTTTCGTCATTTCGTAATCCTCCTATTATTTTCATCGGAGTTTAGTGCTGCCGCCGAACTTTTGCCTACGCAGCTTATTGGAGACTTTTTTCGCGCGGGTGGCTGGTGTGTGGGACTCGTCCTTGTGGCACGTCAAGCGACAAAAATATTTGTGATTGCCGAAGTGAGTTCTCAAGTCTTTTTTGTCCTGTTTTCCATTTTTGGAATTTCTTACTTCGGAATACAAGCTCCTTTAATGGCCTACGCTATTGAAAATATTTGTTATTTCTTTATTCTTCTTTTTATTCTCAGGAAACTTTCATGGAAAACCCCTTAGTTTCCGTATTGCTCGCGAGTTACAACCACGCTCCTTACGTGGAAGCGGCGGTTCGTTCTGTGATGGCGCAAAAAGGCGTTGCGTTTGAACTCTTGGTGATTGATGACGGAAGTACCGATGAAAGTCCGGTTATTCTGGAACGTCTGGCTCATGAGTTTGGTTTTTCTTTTGTTTCCAGGCCTAACAAAGGCCTTGTTGGAACGCTAAATGAGCTTCTTGTTTCTGCACGTGGCCAGTATTTTTGTTCTTTTGCTTCGGACGATATTATGCCTGAGGGACGATTGAAAATACAGGCAGAATATTTGGAGGCACATTCGGATAAGGTGGCTTGTTTTGGACAGATTGTTCATATTGATGCAGAAGGCCATTTAAGTGAAAATTTAGAATTCCGCTATTGGCGATCTCGTCCCGAAGTAACTTTTGAAGATCTCGTGCTTGGAAAAAAAGAATTGCACGGTTGTTCTGAAATGGTACGTACGGCCGTATTCAAAGATTTAGGTGGTTATAACGATCAAGTGAAAACGGAAGACTTTGCCATGTTCTGCGCTTTAAGCAGTCGTTTTGGTCCTTTGCCAGTTCTAGATACCGTTTGTTGCTATTATCGCCTTCATGGAAATAATATGCATTTAAATTCGGATTTAATTTATCCTGAAACAATCAAGGCTATTCGTTTGTATGCAACACCTGCGCTCTGTCGTAAGGCCGTTGCAAAATGGAAGGCTTATTGGTTTTCACATCTCGCTTATGTGAATAAAGGGCGTGCACTGAAGCTGTTTCCTAAGCTGTTTTCTTTTTCTTGGGATTTCTGGAAGAGGATTCCCAAATTATTCATCCCGACGTGCTTTTTGAAGTATTAATAACTTTTTCGCGTGCTCATTGGGGCGTATGTTTGAAAAATTTTTGAGACAGCTTTTTCAGACTGCCGAGGATACCGAGTTCCTTTATATTTTTTTGAAGCGAAATCCAGCAGGTAAGCACGTTGGCCATCATACGAGGATATTGTTGATAGTAACGACGGCGTTTTTTTATCATTTGCACGACATCGGGTGCTCTCCAGCTGCTCTCAAAATGGTGAATGCAGAATGAATCCGGCGAAGTCGCTGTTTTTCCGTCAAGGTAACTTTTCGGGGAAAAGAAATGCTGTGCAAAAATAGGGACAACAGTTTCATTGTATTGAAATTCGCTGATGGAATGAATTTCATGAATCTTTTTTTCTTTTCTTTCCAGAGCCTCTTTCATTAATTTGGGGAGAACTATGGAGTCCACTGAATTTTCTTGATAGAAAAAAGGATGCTCTTTGTAGAATTCAAGACATTGCCCGATAAGGGGATTGCCTGCTTCGGCACCGAATGCTGCAGCTTCAATGCGGTGCGATCCGTTTTCAAAGCCGAAGAAAAAAGGCAGAGACAGAAGCGGATCGAACGATTGAAGCACTTCTACATCGCAGTCCAGATAAATGCCACCTTGTTGGTAGATGGCGTAAAGTCGTATGTAGTCTGCCGCAAATGCCCATTTTTTTTGTTGCACCGCTTCGTTCACCCAGGAGTGTGCGTGAATGTCAAACGTTTTGGCATTCCATAGTTGTAGATGATAGTGAGGCAGATGCCGTTGCCAGCTTTCTTGACAACGTAATACAAGCTCTGGGTAAGGATCTTCACTGAGCCAGCAATAGTGAATGATTTTAGGTATGGCCACGGTGTCCCCAGTTCCAGATACGCATAAGTATGGTTTCTCCCAAAAATGATAAAAGGAGTGCCGCTCGGTTGCGCCACCGAATTCTGAAATCTCCAAGGCTTATCCAGCGGAAGTGCTTGATGTGGCTCCAGGCCCGTTTACGGTATTCCTCATAAAGCGAGGATGAACCGGTCGCTTTTAGAACAATGGTGAATGAGGCACTTATAAGGGTGTTGATGGCGGCTTTTTCAGCGTTTGGATTTTTTTGTTGAATAAAATTCAGAATTTCTTCGGCGGTATCCAGAAGTTCTAATTTTTTCTCTGAGAAAGAGGAACGCAGAATACTTTCAGAATGTTGTCTGTAATAATATTTGGGAACTGTGCTGTAGGCCACTTTGGAACTACGATGCATCAGGTAGATGACTGTTCCCAGATCTTCGAACAGGTGCCCTTCAGGGAACTGAATCGTCGTAAATAGATCGCGCTTGAATAATTTGTTCCAGGCCGAGTAATCTGGAATGTCTTTTTGATAAAGGGCAAGACGCAGAGCCTCTTCCCCAGAGAGTATCCCAGAACGAGTCTTTCCTTGCCATGGAGGAATCTCGAAGAGACGATGAAACCGATGGAATCCACAGCAGGAAATGTCCGCTCCCGTGAGGTGTATTTGTGTCCATAGGAATTCCAGATAATCCTCTGAAACCGCATCATCTCCATCCACGAAAGCTATATATTCTCCGGAACACTGGCGGAGTCCCCTGTTCCGCGCTCCAGAAAGCCCCTGATTATTTTGATGAATAACCTGAATACGGGAATCCGCGTTGCCGTACTCATCACAGAGTTTTCCGCTGCCATCTGTGGAACCGTCATCCACTAGGATGATTTCGAGGGGAGCATACGTTTGGCCCTGGATGCTTTCTATGCACTGCCTTAAATAAGATTCCCCATTATAGACGGGGATAATGACAGAGATGAGCGGATTAAATGCAGGCTTTTCCATATTCTGAATCGGATTGATAGTCTATTTCTTTTCCATCCAATGTACTTGTACAAAGGCTCCCATACGGACTAAATGATCTTGAGCTTTTGCGTAGGCATCCAACTTTTTCTTAAAGGGAAAAGCTCCGTGATTGGGAACTTTTTCCAGAATATTTTGCTTAAATTGAGCCACTTCTGCGAGTTTATCGCAAGAATCCGTGAGTGCATCAAGATAATTGGGAACGGCGTTTAGAAATGCGAGTTCTTCTGTGGAGGCCTTATTTTTATTGTGTGCGATGAACTCTTTTTGTTGAATGGCTTGCTCGCCAACTTCACCCATGAAACGGATAATACGCAAATAATCCACTTGTGGCCAAATCAGGTTAAAAGGCCATAGTTTTTTCCAATGAAATTTGAAAATAGATTCGTGAGCCGCATTTTTCGCTTTTACAAGCTCTTTGAGATTTTCAAAAACAATGGTGGATAAGCTTTTTTCAGAATTTTTTACATCGGACATAGTAGGAGAAATATACATTTTAAGTGTCTTTGAAAAAAAGCCTAGAAATTCACTCAAGGAGAAGGTTTCGTCTCATGGATTCAAAAAAAATGAAAATCATTATAGCCATTTCGATAGTCATTAATGTCATCTTGATTATTGTGATGATGACACTTAAGCAAGGCTATATGGAACAGGCTCAATCTGTCGTTGCCTCATCGACCAAGGCATATACGGATCAAGTTGCTAAAGTGGTGAATTCTCAAAATGAATTTATCGCGAAGTCCAATGCGATTTGGCAATTGATATTTGAGTCTCTACAGAGTGGGGATAAGTCTCAAACGGCGTTTAAAGCTCGTTTGGCGGCAATTGATACCGCTAAAATACTTCAGGTGACCGAGGTGTCTGGTAACGTCCAGATTGCTTGTGGTGAAGGTTGCAATGTTTCTTTCGTTTTTGCTGGTGGTAACCTTAAATCGGTGGATTACTCTGCATTGGCAAGCATTGCTCCAGAACAAGAGTACACTCTCACTGCCCCCCCTGCATTCCAATTTCAGGCTAAATAAGGAGACTTTTTCATGCAATTAAAACACTTTTTTATTGCCTCATTGCTTTTGAGCGTTGCTCTGCTTTCCCTTGTGTTTATGCAGAAAGGGGGCTATGTTTCTCAGGCTCAGACGACTTACGAAAAGAGAACTACAGACTACTTCAACAAGGCTTCAATGGTTATCGGTGGGCAGAATGAAGTGATCGCTAAGAATGCCGTTCTCTGGCGCATTGCCTGCGATGCTCAAGCGCAAGCGAAAACATCCAAGGATTTTGCGACCATTGAAAAGAAACTTGATTTCAATAAAATTATCCTCGCTCCTCAGATCAAAACAGACAAGGCTACGGGCTATCTGACGCGTAAGGTGGCTTGGAATGCAGATTATTACATTGTCGCGAGTTTCGATAAAGCATCCTCTGCATTGGTGAATATTAATGTGGATGCTCTTCTCGGAAAAGCTCCTGTGCAATCTGCGGAAGAAGCACTCGAAGAAGACGCTCCTACCGAAGAATAAATTTTTCTGCGTACAAATAAAAAAGGCTCCTCTACAGGAACCTTTTTTTATCCCTGTGAAATCAGGCAAACGCTTGTTCGAGATCGGCGATAATATCATCAATGTGCTCAATGCCTATAGATAAGCGCACGAGATCTGGGGTAATCCCTGCGCTCAGAAGATCTTTCGGTTCGAGCTGGCTGTGAGTAGTACTTGCCGGGTGAATGGCGAGACTTTTAGCATCTCCCACATTGGCAAGATGGGAGAATAGTTTCAGTTTCTCAATGAAATGAACTCCGGCTTCGGCTCCTTGGACTTTTGCATCTTCTTTGATTCCAAAAACAACGACGCCACCAAACCCATTTTCGAATTGAACTTGAGCGTTCGCATACGAGGGATCGCCTTCTAGACCAGGGTAGCGTACCCAACTGACACGTGGGTGCTTTTGTAAATACAAAGCCACTTTTAACGCATTTTGATTGTGCCTATCCATGCGAACTGGGAGTGTTTCTACTCCCTGAAGAATTTGCCACGCATTATCGGGGGAGAGTGCCGCCCCTAAATTACGGAGGGGAATGGTACGAAGTCGAATGGAGAATGCGACGGGTGTTAACGCGCCGAGGTCTTTTGCGAAACGCAAACCGTGATATCCTTTATCGGGTTCATTGTACAAAGTAAATTTTGGATCACTCCAATCGAAGCCTCCCTTTTCGATAGCGATACCACCGAGAACCGTTCCATGCCCGCTGATCCATTTGGTGAGTGATTCGATGACGATATCGGCTCCATGTTCAAGCGGACGAAAATTGTAGGGGGTAGCAAAGGTGTTATCGACAACCAGTGGAAGGTGGTGTTTGTGAGCGATTTCTGAAAGCGTTTTAAAATTCGGAACATCGAGCGCTGGGTTCCCAATGGTTTCTAAGAAGATCAGACGCGTTTTGGGAGTAATAGCCGCTTCCACTTCAAGGGAATTATGGATATCTACAAATCGGGTCGTGATCCCTTGATCAGGGAGAATGGCATCAAACATGGCGAACGTTCCGCCATAAAGGGTTTTGGAAGAAACGATTTCGTCACCAGTTCTTGCGATATTCAAAACCGTGTAGTGAATAGCGGCCGTGCCCGAAGCGACGGCGACTCCAGCGGCACCTCCTTCGAGTGAAACAAGGCGATCTTCCAATGCGGTTACTGTAGGGTTCGTGAGTCGAGTATAAATATTGCCCAGTTCGCGGAGGCCAAAAAGATCTGACGCTTGCTTTGCACTGTTGAATACATAGGCCGCTGTACGGTGAATCGGGAGTGCGCGGGAGCGCTCGGCATCTATTTTGAGACCAGCGTGAATGGAGCGCGTTTCAAATTTTTGTGTTATTGTCATGAGTATTATTCCTCCCACAGCCAAGTGGATAAGTAGCGCTCCCCCGAATCCGGTAAAAGAGCAACGATGGTTTTGCCTTTGTTTTCAGGGCGTTTTGCAATGGTCAATGCGGCTTCTAACGCGGCACCCGAAGATATTCCAACGAGAATTCCTTCTTCTTTGGCAAGGCGCCGAGCGACAGTCCCTGCTTTGATTTCATCAGTGAGATAAATTTCATCCACCATTTTGGGATTGAAAACCTGCGGCACGAATCCTGCGCCGATCCCTTGAATTTTGTGCGGATTGGGCGTTCCTCCCGAGAGCACGGGAGATGCGGCGGGTTCAACGGCGACTATTTTCACAGAGGGCTTTTTGGATTTTAGAAATTCGCCAACTCCTGTAATGGTTCCACCTGTCCCCACGCCTGCGATAAATATATCCACCGCGCCGTCCGTATCTTTCCAAATTTCAGGGCCAGTGGTTGTTCGATGAATTTCTGCATTTGCAGGGTTATTAAATTGCTGAGGGATAAAAGCATTTTGATGCTCTCGAGCGATTTCTTCTGCTTTAGCGATTGCGCCTTTCATCCCTTTCGCGCCTTCGGTCAAAACCAGTTCCGCTCCAAGAGCTTTCAGAAGCTTACGACGTTCGATACTCATGGTCTCTGGCATGGTCAATATAATCTTATAGCCTTTGACCGCAGCGACATAGGCAAGGCCAATTCCCGTATTGCCGCTTGTGGGCTCAACGATTAAAGAATCGGGTTTTAATTTGCCTTCCTTTTCGGCAGCTTCAATCAGCGACAGGGCGATACGATCTTTGACACTGGAAAGAGGGTTGAAATACTCTAGTTTCACATAAATTTCGGCTTCACTTTCGTTGAGGCGATTAATATGAACGAGGGGGGTATTCCCAATAAGGTCTGTAATTTTTTGAACTTTGGACATCGTCGCCTCACTTTAATTTTTTGTTAAAAACATTAATTATCCTACATAATCCATGTGTTTTATAAGATATAGATTTTCTTGTGACTTGTCAATAGATTTTATTTATTATTCCGATAAATTTAGTATGAATAAAGATAAAGTATCAAAAAAATTAAAAAAAGGGGGTTAAATGAAATAGAGGTAGGATTTTTCGGGACTTTGAGAACAGAGCAAGGACTCGAGCGTCAACCCATCCACCACTTGAGCAATACGTTCGTTCAGGTGATTGTAAATTTCGTTTCGCAAACAGCGCTGCAATTTGTTTTCGTTTTCACCCGGTTTGAGGGGTTCTACCACGAGGAGATCGTCTTCTAATACCCGAAGTGCATCGCCAATAATAATTTCAGAGGGTGCTTTGGAAAGAAGGTATCCTCCCGAGGCTCCTTTGACTGAATGAATATAGCCTGCTCTTCGGAGTATTACGGCGACTTGTTCCAAATAGCGGGCGGATATCTTTTGCCTTTCTGCCGTATGAGCGAGGGCGATATGACCTTCGGTAGCGTGCTCTGCAAGATCCAAGAGAAGTCGAATGCCGTAACGGCCTCGTGTCGAAATTTTCATAAGGCATACTCCTCTGCGTCCATTTTATTAAACGCAATAACCAAATCCTGGAGTGAAATAGAATCAATGAATTCTATCATAGAAGAAAAAATGTTTCCCCAAAGGTGGTGAGTAATGCAAGTCGATTCTTGTGGGCATTTTTTGGTTTGAATGCAAGCCACAGGCTCCAAAGTTCCCTCTACAGCGCGCAAAATGTCACCGACGAAAATTTGTTTTGAATTTTTCCCCAACTGATAACCGCCTTGCGCCCCACGGATACTTTGAATCAGGGATTCTTTTTTAAGAGGAATAAAAAGCTGTTCCAAATAACCTTCCGTCACGCCC
>MNYL01000043.1 GCA_001873075.1 Fibrobacteres bacterium CG2_30_45_31
GGGGAAAGAAGGATTGTAAATAAAACGATACAACACACACTTTTTTACATTTTTCACCAAACCAATGACCTTTTTTCATGAAAAAGCTATATTGCGTATTCCCTAGACCCTACGCAATGACTGTTTGTGGGCAACTCGCCAGGGCGAAAGCAGCAACGGACTTGTGAACTTTTATGTGCTGTAGGTCGTCTAGGGACTTTTTTCCTTAGTTTTTCGCATTTTTCTCTGGATGTTATATCCATTATGATTTTATGGACTCTTCGTCATACTAAGCCTCACAATCCGAACAATTATTGTTATGGACGTGCTGATTTTGAGGTAGCTCCTTCTTTTGATGCCGAATTTCCCCCAGCACTTGAAGCTTTAAAACCATGCCGAGCATCACATCTCTTTTCAAGTCCCTTGAAACGTTGTAAAACGCTCGCGGACAAAGTTTCCGATCATCTTTCATTGCCCATCGAAACTAAAGACGCGCTTATGGAGATTCATTTTGGCTCTTGGGAAATGCAAGAACTCACCAAAGTGCCCCGAGATGAAATGAATGCCTGGAGACAAAATTGGCGAGGGTATCGCTTCCCCGGCGGGGAATCATTCCATGACGTGGACAAGCGGGTCCTCCAATTTTTAGACTCTTGTATGGGATTAAAAGAAATGCTTTGGGTCACTCACGCAGGGGTAATCGCTGTATTACATCATGCAGTCTGTGGTGTCCCAGACAGTGATTTTGTGGAGGGAAGATTTCCCTATGCAATGGTCACTCGGTTTGAAATTGAAAAAAATTCAAATGGAAAATACGAAGGTCATTTCGATACTTTGTATAGTGGCATTCAACAACCCCCTCTGAATGTATAATTAAAAGTCTACACGGAGCGTCGCTTGGAGTCCGCCTCTGAAATCCGGACCAAAAGCCAAATGAGCGGGACTGTCAAAATCGCTTAGCATCGCATCCACGACGGCATCTCCAATAGAATACAGATAAATTAAAGAAATGCCCCAGATATACTGATTTCTATTTTTACGGAAATAGGTAATTTGTTCTGTCAAATCATCAATATCAGTGCTCTTTGGATCTTCTGCTAGTACGTCGCGACGACGTTGCAAGTAATAATCAACCACATTTTGTCGTGAAGCAATGCTCACAGTCGCCCCCAGAAGCCCCATATACAACAATCCCGCTTTACCATATTCATCATTATACATTTGACCCCACCCAGGAACAAGAGAACGAAGCAAAGCACCCGTCACAGGACGCTGCTCCACGCTGTGTCCCTTATTGTTAACCCAAATACCATAGGCATCAAATAAGCTGTAAATGTGCAAACCGATCATCCACGTCATTTCCGATTTGCGAAGATCTTCCTGTTCAATTTTAACATCACTGATCTTACGGATGTGGTTCGCAAAGTCATTGCGCCTGCTCTGATAAACAACCATGCTATCTCTGCCCGTAAGCATTTTCTGCGTATAAAAAGCAACGGAATCTTGGAACTCCTGAGCCATTTCAAAGCGACGATCCTTTTGTATTCGCTTATTATAAAACACTTCGTACGCGAGAGCGAGTTCTATACCCGCAATAAATCCACCGCGAATATAGTGCCCCGTATAAAACTGTCCCCCCCCAGGAAACAGCCCACAAAGAAGCGTCAAAGGCAAAGAATTATGAGCGGTCGGAATATCCCATTCGTATGTGGGTAAAGAATCAATAGACTCGATCCCCGTTTTTCCTTTAACGATGCCTTCGGCAGCAAAACTCCAGCTGTGTAAAGCGAGCACGCAGAGAAAGAAA
This sequence comes from Fibrobacteres bacterium CG2_30_45_31, assembly GCA_001873075.1. Lineage (GTDB taxonomy): Bacteria > Fibrobacterota > Fibrobacteria > Fibrobacterales > Fibrobacteraceae > UBA1313. The sequence continues at coordinate 1,787 of MNYL01000043.1, forward strand.
AAGACGAATCGGGAAGATAGGGAAAACATTGCGCCTAAAAATAACAAAGGACGAATAGCTGGGAAATCCAAATGGCAACTTTCAGAGGCAATAAAGTCTATTTTTTGAGCATTCCTTCGGAAAAGCTCCAGAAGATGCCGTTGGTTATTATCGTATTTTTTCAAAAATTTTAGTAATGACAAAATATGTCAAAACCTTATTCTAGTTTTAAGATCAAGGAAGAACAAAATGTCTAACATCAAAAATCAAGTTGCAATCATCAATCTCGGAACAGAACTCACACAAGGGTTCACGCAGAATACCAATGCGCATTGGATTTCTGGAAGACTCCGCGATATGGGATTTGATACCGCTTATCAAATTGCGCTCCCTGATTCCGCAGATACTTGGAACTCCACTTGGAATATGATTCGCGAAGCAGGTGTCCGCATGGTCATCATCGGCGGCGGCCTCGGCCCGACTGCAGATGACAAGACAAGAGATTTAATTGCCAAGACTTTAAATCGTCCTTTGGTTTACCACCCGGAATGGGAAGAGCCCATCAAACTCTGGTTTACCAGCCGTGGGAAACCCTACTCTGCTTCAAACCAGATTCAGGCCTGTTTCCCAGAGGGTGCCCTTGTGCTCGACAACCCGGTAGGAACGGCTCCTGGGTTCCAAGTGACTCACGAAGGCATCACCCTTTTCGCAACGCCTGGCGTACCTTCGGAAGCAAAAGCAATGTTTGAACGTCATATCGCTCCATGGTTACTTGCCCAAGGAGCCCCCAAATTTTTCACAAAAGAAACGCGCCTCGCCGAAATCACGGAATCTGATTTGGAATTAGTGTTGCGTAAAGTGGACTTTACTGAAGAGGTTTCTTGGAGTAGCCTCCCCGTAAAAGACGCTCTTGTTTTGAGAATGTACTCTCACAAGTCGCCCGAAATTTTGGAAACGGTCCAAGCCCGCTTTGAGAAAGCTTTAGGAGAAAAAGCACACAGCATCATAGTATCCCGTGATGGCAAAAATATGGTTCAAGTCATTATGGAACTTTTAAACGCACGCCACGAGATGATCGCTACCGCCGAATCTTGCACGGGTGGGCTTATAGCCTCGGAAATTGTAAGTGAAAGCGGAAGTTCTGCAATCTTTGCGGGAAGTATTGTTGCCTACCAGAACGAGGTAAAAACACAGTTATTAGGAGTCCCCTCCGACCTTATTGAACAATATGGCGCGGTGAGCGAACCCGTAGTGACGGCAATGGCCAAAGGAGCTCAACAAGCATTCCATTGCGATTGGGCGCTTGCCACTTCTGGAATCGCAGGTCCCCATGGAGGAACCGAAGAAAAACCCGTTGGCCTCACATGGATGGCAATTGCGACTCCCAATAAAATTTTTGCCTTCCAAGAAAAATTTTTAGGAAATCGGGAACAAATTCGTCTCAAAAGCGTCTATAGAGTATTAAGTCGATTGCGAATTGCAATTCTTGAACAAAAAATCACTTGCACTAGTGTGCACTAATTGTTATATTAAAACAAAAATAAACCGGAGATCCTCACATGGCAAAGAAAAGCGAAAAAGCACAAAAGACAAACACCCTTACCGGGGATAAAGCCAAAGCCGTAGAAGCGGCGATTGCGCAAATTGAAAAAAATTATGGTAAGGGTTCTATTATGGCACTAGGTAGCCAACCCGTAGAAGACATTCCCGTGATTCCCTCCGGCTGTATTCAATTAGACATGGCACTGGGTGTCGGTGGTTACCCTCGTGGTCGTATCGTTGAAATTTATGGACCAGAATCTTCTGGAAAAACGACACTGACACTGCACGCCATTGCAGAAGCCCAAAAACTCGGGGGGGTGGCAGCCTTTATCGATGCAGAACATGCTTTTGATGCTGCTTACGCTCGCAAACTTGGGGTCGATATTGAACAGCTTCTTGTTTCTCAACCAGATACGGGTGAACAAGCTCTCGATATTGCAGAAACCTTGGTTCGCTCTGGAGCCATTGATATTATTGTGATCGACTCCGTAGCAGCTCTTGTGCCTCAAGCAGAAATCAACGGCGAAATGGGAGATAACCATATGGGTCTTCAAGCGCGCCTCATGTCCCAAGCCCTTCGCAAGCTCACCGGAATCCTTTCCAAGTCAAATACCTGTCTCATTTTCATCAATCAGCTACGCATGAAAATAGGCGTCATGTTCGGGAATCCAGAAACGACAACAGGTGGTAACGCCCTTAAATTCTACGCTTCACAACGTTTGGATATTCGTCGCATCGCCGCACTCAAAGAAGGCGAAGAGGTTATTGGTAACCGTACTCGCGTTAAGGTGGTAAAAAACAAAGTCGCATCCCCATTCACCCAATGCGAATTCGATATCCTTTACGGTCAAGGCATTTCACGCGAAGCGTCCATTTTGGATCTCGCTGTAGAACTCGAAATTATTGAAAAGAGCGGATCTTGGTTCTCATTCAATGGCGAACGCATTGGGCAAGGGCGTGAAAATACCCGAGTATTCCTCAAGAACAATGTTGAACTCTGCAAGGATGTCGAAGCTAAAATTAGAGAGAGTATGAAAGACGTTAAGCTCTTCAATATTAGCGATGGCGATGCGGTAATCACTGCCGATGGCGACGAAGTTGAATCTAGAGCTGAAGAAGCTTAAAGGTCCTTAAAAAAAATCAAGCTGTACAATTAACCTTCCTTTTCAAAAAAACTCAGGCGGCTTTGCAATAGAGGCCCCGTGTTAAACGACAAAAAGGCGAGGCTTTTTCCTGCCTCACTCAGTAGAGCTGGTTCCGCCATGTACCAGATTCCCTGTGGCAGGAAGAAGTTTTCGCCTTTTGTTTTTTTAAGGCACGATAATTTCATGCATGAAATTATTATTTTCAGGTTATGTCTTTTCTTAACCTTTATTTCATTTTTTTCGGTTTAATCTCTTGGGTCGAATTCCCCGATGCTTGCTTCGGCTTTGATTTTTATCATCTTTAGATGAACGAATATGTACACAAGAGCCAGAATCGTTCCGCGGAGGGAACCGAATTCTGGGGCAATAAAAAATGAATTTTTAGAGGTAAGCTTTACTTAGTATCCTCTGAGTTTTTGCGACTCTATTTTTCCTTCTCTGATTTATTTTTATCTTTGGCGACTGATGCGTACAATAAAACAGCTAGTATTGCTTTTAGTTTTCATGGCGTCCTCAAGTCTTGCGCAAGAGTTATGTCCACAGAGTATTCTCGATTCCTCCTATATGGTTTCTTTCGAAGGGCACTTTGTGAATCGAGAAAATAATCGTAGCCACATAGATATTATTTGGAAGCATTTCACAACATCCCCAGATTCCTTTGAACTTACGATTAATGGCTCACAATCATTCCTGTATGTAACCACTCCAGATTACCGATATGTCGAAATTCTTCCTCAGAAAATTAAAAGACAAATGGCTTATCATCATCTGAAAGAATTTATTGCATCAACACCTTTACGCTGGGATGATCTGGAGCTACTCGCCAACGGTTATTATTTTTGTGATAATTCTGCATCCCCCAAAAAGACTTTGTTTACAACGGCATTCTCTCAAATGTGGTTTTCTATTACTTTAGATCAGCCCAAACAACCAACCCGTGTGAAAACACACGGAGCACGTGGTGAAAATCGCGAATATCAAATTCATTCTTGGAAAAATTTCAACGGGGCTTTATTGCCTGCGATGATTGAGATGCGTGGCCCGAATTACAGTGGTTCACTATGGGTTCGTTCTGCAACGCACCTTTCAGAAAAGCGTCTCTTGGATCCAATTCTCAAAAACGCAAAACAGCACTCAAAACCATCTTCAATTTTACCACTTCTCGGAGTGGGATTTGACGGGGAAGTCAAAGTACCCTTGATACTGCAAATGGATTAAGAATTGCTCGGCCTCTGAACCATTATAATGGCGCTTTTTACCGCGCACCCAATATCCTGGCATCAATGTAATGCGATCATTCCCTTTATTCCAAGAGAATGAAGGTCCTAACATTATTTTGGTATAACTCAAAGACTCCTTGAGGTAGGTACCTGTAGAAGAACGTAAGTAACCTGTATTGTACTGATTGAGGTAAAAGGATAGCGCCCAATTTTCGTTGATAGGGAAAAATCCGTACAAAATAAGTTCAAAAATGAAATCCCGGCTAAAAACGGGGATGTTGCGGGAATAGTCATAGCTTTTTCCTTCATATTCCGTACTGATATCCACAAGGGTATAATGGAGTCCAAGCCCTAATAGACCACCCAAACCAAAACTGTAGTCTAAATCAAAACAGAAAGTAAAATTCTGCATATAATCAACGCGAGAATCATCATACAGACTATTCGTTACATAGTCTGCATTCCAAGTATCCGCAATATTTCCCGTACCCGAAGAATCCACGAGTGTCATTTCCACATTCGAACCAAAATAAGTATAATTTTCGTATATAAAACGAAATTCTGCTTGCGGGTTAATCTGAAGCGGGCGAATTCCTAAGCCCATGGAGAAGCCTCCGTAAAAAGGAGAAACCTCCACATCTGCATTGAAACGGAGAAAAGAAGCACCTCGATCCAATGACTGTCCATACGGTAAATTAGACAAAGGTTCAATCCAGTTAAAAGAAAGCTCCCCCGTCGCTTGCGGAAGCCATGAACCCCAAACAAAGGGGGTATTCCCAGCTAAGGTCCAAGACAAATTGGGACCATACTTTAACCCTAAAAGACCATTTTGATCGTATGTGGAAGACCAAGAGGTGTTCCACGCCGTGCAGAGAAGGAGTAAGAGTACCGAAATTTTTTTCTTAAGATTAGTCATCAGATGTTAAAAATTATAAATAATTCACATAAATCCATTAAAAATTCTTATTTTGATCCCAGCATTACCCTTTAGGAGCGATTATGCATGTTACTAGGTTAATTATGCTGGGTTTGGCAATACTCGCCATTTCAGCGTGCACAAGCAGACATACATCCGCAGTTCTAGTAGAACGTGGCGTGGAGCAATACGAACGCGAATACTTTGCCACGAAAGAAAGTATGGGCATTGAGAAGCGTCTCAAAGATATCTTTAGACAGGGTTACATTGAGGAAGGAATGACCCAGGAAATGGTGAATCTCCTCTGGGGACCTCCGGATCGTGAATTGCAGGATGGCTATTTGTGGGAATACTACACCCGCGAAGGTCAGTTGATCACACGCCTCAAATGGAAAAAACCTGAACAGGCTCGTTTGGAAGGCTACGAAGAAGAACTCGTGCTTCAGTCTATTGAAGGCGACCGCTATGGTGGGTCCCCTCCGCCATCAGCCTCTATCCAATCCAACTACTAGTCGTAAGCGGATCTCAAGACTCTTATGAAAGCATCGCCTTGCCTGGCGGTGCTTTTTTGCTAGATTATGGCCCAAACTTTGAAACGTAAACCTCTTGAAGGAGCCCTGAATGCGTCAGTATATTATCGCTGGAAACTGGAAGATGAATAAGACTGTGAGTGAGAGCGTGACTCTCGCTCAAGGTATTGTTGCCGCAGTCAAAAATATTAAGAAGACCGAAGTCGTGATTGCACCGACTTTCCTTGCTGCAGCAAAAGTTGCTGACGTAGTGAAGGGAACCAACGTAAAGCTCGCTCTCCAGGACATTCACTGGAAGGATCAGGGAGCTTTCACGGGTAAAATTTCCGTGGACATGGCCAAAGAAATTGGTGCTGAATACATCATCATTGGTCACTCGGAACAACGTCAGTATTTCCACGAAACAGAAGAGACCGTGAATCTTAAGGTGAAGAAGACCTTGAGTGCCGGTCTGAAGCCTATCATTTGCATTGGCGAGACTTTGGAACAGCGCAATGGCGGTCATTTGGAATCGGTTCTTCGCACACAAATTGTGGGCGCGTACAAAGACATTTCTGTTGAAGACGCTCTCAAGTCCGTTCTCGCTTACGAACCCGTCTGGGCGATTGGTACTGGCGTTGTGGCGACCGATGAACAAGCTCAAGATACCCAAGCTTTCGTGCGCTCCGTTGTTAAAGAAATCTACGGAGAAAAGGTTTCTGAAGCGCTTCGTATTCAGTACGGTGGATCTATGAAACCAGACAATGCCGCAGGTCTTTTAGCCCAAAAGGATATTGATGGGGGCCTCATTGGTGGTGCTGCCTTGAAACCAGATACATTCTTTGCTATCATTGCAGCCGCTGAAGCTCGCTAATTAAACAAAGAAATAGCGTTTAAGGAAATTAAAATGTCGACACTTTTTTGGATCGGAATCGCTTTACATATCTTCCTCTGTTTGTTCTTAATGTTGCTCGTGCTCATTCAGAATGATAAGATGGGAGGCCTCGCAGGTTTAGGTGGCATGACATCTCAATCTGCATTTTCCACCGCTGGAGCAGCGACATTTATTCAGAAGTTGACTCGCAGTGTGGCGATTGTCTTTTTTGTAGTGGTTCTCGCGTTGGGTGTTATTGCATCCAAGCAAGATAGAACCGCCACGACTTCTATACTTAAACAATCTGCTCAAGAAAATTCAGCAAGCAACGCAGTCATTCCGCAATTACCTACAGCGGCCCCTGCAGTTCCTGCTGAAAATTCTCAAGAAAATCCCTTGACGGTGCCCGCGCAATAGTTTACATTTGCGCCCGTATTTGAGATTACCACGCGGTCGTGGTGGAATGGTAGACACGCTAGCTTGAGGTGCTAGTGGGAGCAATCTCATGACAGTTCAAGTCTGTCCGACCGCATGAAATTCAAAAGAGAACCTTGGATAACTTCCGGGGTTCTTTTTTTATTGGCATTTAGAAATGCCCCTTATATCCCTTTAACTATTTTTGGCCCATGAATCGTTTCGAATTGCTCAAGACCTCCGCTAAATCAAAAGCTCGCCTCGGCAAAATCACCACAGATCACGGTATCATTACGACACCGATCTTTATGCCTGTGGGAACCGCCGCCAGCGTGAAAGGGGTAACCCCCAGAGATCTCCACGAAATGAAAGCGGAAATCATTCTCGCCAATACCTATCACCTCTATCTTCGTCCAGGCACCCCTTTGATAGCAAAGGCCGGTGGCGTTCACAAGTTTATGGGATGGGATGGTCCCATGCTTACCGATAGCGGTGGATTCCAAGTGTGGAGCCTCAAGGAACTTCGCAAAATCAAGCCTGAAGGCGTGGAGTTTCGCAGTCATCTCGACGGTTCCAAACATTTCTTTTCACCCGCAAGCGTGATGAAAGCCCAGCGCGATATTGG
>MNYL01000228.1 GCA_001873075.1 Fibrobacteres bacterium CG2_30_45_31
CATTCGAAGGCAATCCCAAGGATCCGCTGGTAGTGGAAGCCTTGCAGGAATTGCAACAATACACCGATTTTATCTACCGTTTGGGTTCCTTCCATGCGGGAAAAACCGAAAAACTTCAGTACGCAAATTAAGCGAGAAACAGGCAACTTATGACAAGAATTGACAGTAGAAATTTTAATGAACTCCGTTCTATTCGTATGACTCCAGGCTTCGTCTCCAGCGCGGACGGTTCGGTGCTTATTGAAATGGGGCGCACTCGCGTGATTTGCAATGCCACTCTCCTCCCGGAAGTTCCTCATTGGCTGAAAGGTAAAGGCAAGGGCTGGATCACCGCCGAATATGCGCTCATGCCACAAAGTACCAATGAACGCGTGGATCGTGAACGCAAAGGCGCGAGCGGTCGCACTCAAGAAATTCAGCGCCTTATCGGGCGGTCATTGCGCGGCGCCGCCGACCTGCAAGCCTTGGGCGAAAATGCGATCGTCGTTGACTGTGATGTCATTGAAGCGGATGGTGGCACACGCACAGCGAGTATCATCGGAGGGTTCGTTGCCTTAGCGCTTGCCCTCAAAAAAGTAAAGCCTCGCATTCAGATCACAGCCCCTGTATTGCAGCATGTCATCACCGCGATTTCTGTGGGAATCGTCAAAGGCGAACCGAATTTAGATCTCTGCTATGTAGAAGATTCCGCTGCCGACGTGGATATGAACATCGTCATGCGCGATGCGGAAGAATTCATTGAAATTCAAGGGACTGGCGAGCATACGTCTTTTAGCAAAAAAACGCTGGATACACTCCTTGCTTTAGGTGAAAAAGCATGTAAAGACATCATGTCCATGCAAATGCAATTGATTGGCGAAACACTTCCTTAACTTTTGTACATCCCTCATTTCGATCATTTTGAAATGATTTCCGCACTGTTGTTTCCGCATGTAAACAGGACGTATACTTAAGGAAACGTCTTTTATACTTACCGTTACGCGTTTGTATTTAGAATACGGTAGTTTTAGGGAAACTCTGAATCGGAGATCTCCTATGAGAAGTTTTTCCACTCTACTTTTATTCGTTATATTCGCTACCACAAGCGTATTTGCGGCAAAAGCGTACCACAACCAAGTCGGCTTCTTGCCAGAAGCGTCCAAAAAACTCGTTTTAGAAGCTGGAACCGCATCCAATGTTGTATTCAAAGACAGTAATGGAACAGAAAAACTTTCGGTGAAACCGTCTGCAATTGCATTCTGGGAACCCGCACAAGATTCCGTGCGATTAGTCGATTTCTCTAGCCTCAAAACCCCAGGCACCTATCAAGCTTATCAAGATAATGCCCTCATTTCTCACCCGATCATCATTCAAGCCAAAGCTTGGGAAGCGGTGACTAAAGCATCTCTCAAATTCTTCTATTTCCAGCGTTCCTCAACAGCACTTCTCAAAGAAAATGCAGGAATCTACGCCCGTGCCGCAGGCCACTTGGACACTGCGGTTCAATATCACTCGGAACTTGGCAAAACAACAGGCAAAACGTTTAATGGAGCCAAAGGTTGGTACGATGCGGGTGATTATGGGAAGTACATTGTGAACAGCGGAATTACCACTTACACCCTTTTGAAACTCTACGAATACAACAAAGCGTATTTCGACTCTCTTCGCTGGAATCTCCCGGAAAGCGACAATGCAACTCCAGATATTTTGGATGAAATTAAATGGAATCTGGATTGGATGCTCACCATGCAAGACGAAGATGGTGGAGTTTTTCATAAGCTCACGACCAAGAACTTTTCTGGAATGGTCATGCCAGAAAAAGACAAAGCCATTCGCTATGCCATTGGTAAAACAACCACCGCAACATTGAATTTTGCAGCAGTCATGGCACTCGCAGGTGTCGTTTTCTGGAAAATCGATAATGATTATGCAAAAGAATGTGTTTTTGCTGCCAGTAAAGCCTTTAATTGGGCAAAAATAAATCCAACCGAATACTATACCCAGCCTTCTGACGTGGGAACAGGAACCTACGGAGATTCCCGGGCAAGCGACGAACGGCAATGGGCTGCAGTAGAACTTTTGAGGGCCACAGGAGATTCCTCATCGTATTGGACAGATGCATCCACAACTCCTATAGCATCTATCCCTGGCTGGTCCTATGTGGCAGGCCTTGCTACTTATAGCATTGCTACCGCTCCACACCTTTTCGGCACAATTGCGACTGACGCCAAAACAGCGTTACTGGAATTAGCCGACAAGCTTAAAAATGAAGCCGACACCTCCGCTTACGGCATTTCAATGACATCCTCAAACTTTTATTGGGGTTCGAATAGCGTCGCCGCCAATCAAGGGATGTTACTTCTGCATGCATACTATGTGAGTGGGGACACTTCATACCTCACGAGTGCCATACAGTTAGCGGATTATCTCCTTGGCAGAAATCCCCTAGACCTTTCTTACCTCACTGGTTCCGGTGTCAATTCCCCTAAGTTCCCCCATCACCGCCCTAGTGCGGCCGATAACATCGCTGATCCTATTCCCGGCATGCTTGTCGGTGGTCCACATAGCAGCGGACAGGATATTGCATCGTGCCAAAATGTGGACTACACGGTCCCCAATGCTCCCGCAAAAAGTTTTTATGATAACGTTTGTAGCTATGCCACCAACGAAGTCGCCATCAACTGGAATGCTCCTTTTGCATACCTCATAGGCTCAATCCAAGCCCTATCGCAAAACATACCAGTCTGGGAAAATCTGGGCCTCCCCACAGCCCCTAAGATTGGCAAAAAAAAAGACCCTCATTTTAAGAGAGTCCTTCGAAACAATCGAGTCCGCATTGAGAAAACGACATCCCAAGGGGAAGTAATTTATTTCGACCTTCAGGGGAATCGGGAATAAAACTACATGAACATGGATGTTGAAGAACATCCTTGCATATCGGCATCAATTTCTGGTTCTTGATAACAAGTTTCTGGCCGTTGCACTTGAGTCCTAAAATACGCCTCATGAGCGGCCACCACTTTTTCCCTCGCAAATTTTGCATCCATCCAGTTGCCAATTTCCACATTTTTCCCTTCCAGTTCTTTGTAATACTGGAAAAAATTCCTTGTGATTTTCAAAAACATTGGATCGATATCATGAATATCACGCAAGGGATGATGCATAAACAGAGGAACCCCAAGCACCTTATAATCCTTTTTGCCTCCATCCGTCATATCCAAAACACCCACGACACGGCAGGTCACCACCGATCCTGTATTTAAAGCCGAAGAATTATAAACGAGCATATCCAAAGCATCGCCATCATCACCCAGTGTACTCGGAATAAAGCCATAACTCGCAGGATAACTCATTGAAGACAAAAGACATCGATCCACACGAAACACATGATAGTGTTCATCATACTCATATTTAACGTTGGTATCCTTAGGAATTTCAACAACGCAATCCACTTCATACGGATACTTGGGACCTATCGGCAAATCCAGGTAGTTTATTGGCATTTTTTCTCCAAAACTTCAATAGACACTTCACTTATTGAGGTAAAAAATAAGATTATTATCCCCTCTTGTGAAAAAAAAACAACGTTTCACGAAAATTTAGCGTGATCGCCACCGTTGGGATACCGCTTTCTCAAACAATCCGATCGCGATCTTGGGGCCATCTCCATCAGGACTATAACCTACTTCAATACGAAGACGATCTAAAGCAGGGATCACCAGATGAACTCCCGCATACACGGCGGAACGATAATTATCCCAGCCTGGTACTCCCTCATCCCACAGAAAAGCACCATCCACACCACCCACAAGTTGCAAGCCCCAAAAGAGATTTGCACCAAAAACGGAAACGGGACGACGTTCCAAAAGCACAAAACGTTCTTCCGCATTTAAAAGAATTTCATGCTTTCCATGGATTGCAGAATCAGAATCAAAACCGCGCAATGAATTGGCGCCCCCTTGTTGTAATCGATCATAAACACCTTGATCTCCCGGGCGATACCTGGCAAGCCATCCTAAATGAGAAATAAACCGATCCACCCCAAAATAAACACGGCTATCCCACAAATATTCCTGGTAGTCCTCAGGCCCCCCTAAAAAGCCACCATACTGAGTGGCCCGCAATTCCTCATAAAAACCATTACGAGAATCCATTTCAGAATCCCGGTTATCCCAAAGAATGCCAACACCCACATCGGGAATAGAACCCACTTTTTCAAGATAGCGATAGGAGCCCGAAAGTAAAGGAGCAAGGGATTTCCACAGGGCTTCTTTCAAATCTCCATGAGCATACCAGGAACGGTCTTGATAATTTCGCAAATTATCCCAACTATCCGTTCGAAGAAACTCCAAATTCCAACCCACTGGATAATTCAAGAGCCAAGGGGAACTCGTATAAAAAGCATATTCCTGCGCATCCATCCACGGATCTAGTGACGCTCGGTATTGCACCTCTGCGCGAATATCATCTCCCAGAAGATTCAAATGAGCAAGAGCAAGGCCTAACATCCACCCATCCTGATCTGTTTTCTTCCCCGCCGGAGAAGGAATCCAATAAAACAGCTCTGTAAATTGGTAAGTCAGCGCAAGACCATCCGCTCCTTTTTCACACGCTAAAGTGACTTCAGAAAAAAGATCCAAGCCTTGCAAACGGCGGAGTTCTGCATCCCATTGTTGGAGAGAAAAAGGCTTTGAAACCTGGTTTAAAAGTTCACGAGCAACCACTCGATGGCGCGTGTTATTGAGTCCAGAAAATGTGATTTTAGTGACTGGGAAACCCTCTTCACAAGAGGGGGTAATGGCCGCAAAAGAAAAGCCCCCACCCATAAAGGAAAGGAACATACAAAAGAGTAAAAAATGGGGAGTAAAAAAAGTCTTCATTCCTGAAGCCAAAGATAGGTTATAAAAAGAATTCAACAGAAGCCATGAATGGAGAATAAGTATATATTTCAAGACATATCGCAGGTAATCCCCTCACGAGGTTTTTTGTGTTCCGTATTTCTTTATGCCTATTGTTGTCAGTGGTTGTCACATCCTTTGCCCAAATGGTCGAATTCCCCTTAGGTTCTCTTGTCATTGATGTCACTAAAGATCCTTACAACGCAAAAGGGGATGGAAAAGTAGATGACACCGAAGCGATTCAACAAGCACTCGATGATCATCCCGATGGGGACTTTATCATTTACCTTCCCCATGGTGTCTATAAGATTTCAAAACAATTGAGCTGGCCACGTGCGGACGAACCTGAAAAATCCTATCGCAGAACCATACTTCAAGGCGAAAGTATGGGCGGCACCATTTTGATGTTAGAAGACAATTGTCGTGGTTTTGAAAACCCGGAGACCCCTCGCGCCCTGTTATACACAGGTGTGGGCCCACTGCCTCGCTATCGCAATGCGATCCGAGACATAAGTCTTCGCACAGGAAAAGGGAACCCCGGAGCCATCGGTATTCGTTTCAACGCCGCGACTCAGGGAACAATTCTGAATGTGAAAATTTATTCTGGCGATGGAGCAGGAGTTGCAGGCATCGACATGGGTTTTGCCGAAAACATTGGTCCTCTTCTTGTCAAGAACGTAGAAATTAAAGGATTTGATGTCGGTATTTTTACCCGCACACCCTTTTTCGGAATGACTCTAGAACATATCTACCTTTCCGAGCAAAAAAAATACGGGATCGAAAATCATGATCAGGCCCTCACCATCCGAAATTTGCGAAGTCGCAATGCCGTTCCTGCTATTTACAATTCAGGCGAACACGCGATGCTTACTCTTATTGATGGTACCCTTGAATATGTCCCAGGGAAAATAAAAGAAAAAATACCAGCCATCATCAATGAAGCGGGGCTCTTTGTCCGTGCCGTTTCCACCAGCAAATACAATCAAGCGATTGAAGATAATAGCTCCCATGGTGGCAAAGGACTCAAAGGTCCAGAGATCATGGAATATGCCTCTGCAAGCACCGAATTTCTTTGCCACACGCCCCCATCCTCCATTAAATTACCTGTAGCAGAAACCATGGAAACATCTCAACAACCGGCAGCACAATGGGTGGGCATTCAAGGAGACTATGGTGGAACCGTCAGCGATGGAACTGATGATTCCAAAGCAATTCAACAAGCCATCGACGATGGTGCCGAAACGATTTATTTTTCTCCTGGTGGACGTTACACCATCAACAAAGACATCCATGTCAGAAAACGCCTTCGTCGCATTTTAGGTACCGAAGCCCGCATTGATGGAACGGGCAAATTTATCATTGATGATGGGACGTTTAACGAAATCACGATCGAAAGATTTTCCGCTTTTGGCAATGGAATCAAGCATCTTTCTGGAAGAACTCTGATTCTCAAAAATATGAGCACCAAAAGTTATGAGAGTGATACTTTAGGTGCGGGTGACCTTTACCTTGAAGACGTCGCCATCAACACAATGACAATCAACTTACAACATGTTTGGGCTCGCCAACTTTACATGAATTATGACAATGGAACAAAGATTATCAATAACGGCGGCATCGTGTGGATTTTGGGACTCACTGCAGAAAATGGGAATACCGTTTTACATAACAGAGATCAAGGCGAAGTAGAAATTGCAGGAATTCATGTAATCTCCAATGCCAAAGCAAAGACACGCCCCTTATTTGTGAATGACAGCGCAAACCTCTCCATTGAAGGCCTTCGCGAAACCGCAATGCAAGGAAACGCATTCCAGAAAATCGTTGAGGAAACGCGCAAAGGGGAAAGCAAAACATTATTTTCTGACGACTTGGAAAAGGGTCCCTCTGGTGGCGTATTCCTCCCTCTCTATGTAGGTTACATTCCTAAAACAGGTGTCAACACCCCCCCAATCCCCGAAGCTCCTGAAGACAAGATCGTGATTCTCCCTGATAATGCAAAACTTTCAGGACAAGTCACTGATGATGGCCGCGCTGATGGACTTTGCTCCGTTCCTGTCGAATGGAGTAAAATCAGCGGACCTGGCAAAATTGTTTTTGCAGACCACCGCGCCTACAATACCGAAGCCAGTTTCACATTCAGCGGACGCTATCACGTTGAATTCAGTGCCCATGATGGTAAAATGAAAGGGGCCGATACCGTGCGCATCTATGTATTCGACCGGCGAACCACCACACAAGATCATAATGGAGACAACGTTTCTAGTGGACGTGGCATGGACACCTGGATTTCTGAATTTGATGCTTATACACCTCATGGCAGTGATTCCGTTTTACACATAGGGAACGCTTCTTCCAATAGTGCAAAAATCTACCTGAAATTTGACATCTCCGGTTTACCAGGCCCCGTGTCCGATGCAGCACTCCAACTGAATATGGATATGCAAAGCATCAATAAGCCCATAGAGTGGAATGTATTTGGTCTTTTGGAAGATCCAGCGATCTCCACTTATGGTGAAGACAAATTAGGCGTTGAATGGCAAGAATCTAAGCTCACTTGGGCAAATGCCCCCGGCAACTTGAACCTTCCCGGAGATGCCTATATAGTGCGTCAAAATCGAGGCGGTGGCATTGACCCTCGATATACCAAGCACTTGGGCGTTCTTACTTTAGACCCGAAAGCGCCATTTGGAGCCTTCCTTCGGAACCCCTCTTTCACTGAATTTATGAAGCGCAAGCACAAGTCTGGCCTTTTCACAATTATTTTATCTGCGGTGAGTCCTAAAGATACAGGACTCGTGGTCACCTCACGCGATGCAGGCAAAGCAGGAGCTCCGGTCTTGTATGTGAGCTATTTTGATAGCAATAAAACCGTCGGTGGCGATGTCATGCAAGGTGGTTTCCAAATGGGTAAAGTGAACATAGACATTTACACTTTGGCTTGCTCTTTTGACCTTACCATTGGTCAGCCTCAATTTGTCCAAATCGAGATTTATAATGAATTTGGAAAACGGATGATGATTGTTGCCGAACAAGAGATGGAAAGTGAAAAAGCAATGACGTTCAAATTCAATGCAAAAACCTTCCCCACCGGAAAATACAAGGTAAAAGTGGTAGGCGAAGCATTCCAAAAAGAACAAGGCTTTTATATTTTGAATTGAGGAGTCCCTTATGATATTGAAACCATATTTCTTTTTTCCTGTTCTCATTTCTTTGCTAGGTCTAACCGCTTGTAGCGATGATAAGAGTAGTGATCCCCAAGAAGAGAGTAGCTCCTCTTCTTCGAGCCTTGAAAGTTCGAGTTCTTCTTATTCCAACCGTCTCGATGTGGATTACCTCGATACACTCATTTCGGGTGATACCGCAAACTTTTATCTTTCAGATTCCATTGAGAGTCCTCTCCGCTTGTTCTTGGGTGAATTGCCTTCTGGAACAAGAATCACCATTCGAAGTGCAACCACCTCTATTAAAAACGATACGCTCCGTGTTCGAGAAGAAATAGCAGGGGCACTCATACCCACAGAACCGGTGATCGAAAATGAAACCGAAATTTATAAGAATTACACATACCCTGGCGAAGGGGCTAATCTTCTTTCCAATACATTTATTACCACAGAAAAAAGTGGCTATTACTTTGTTGAATTACGCGGAGCCTTTGGAACAGACTCCCATCTGCGAATCTCAATAGAAACTCAAAAATCCTACTACCGCTATATCGGGGATACCACAACAGTACCATTTACTATGGGTGATACCATCCAAGGCTTTTTCTTGATTGGTACTGGTGCTGATTCACTTAATTTGAATCTAAAAACCCCTACAGGATATAGCATCAACGTCAATGCGAAAAACACGAGTTTCAAAACGTCCGGAGCAACCAAAATATCTTTGCTAAAGGCAATCACACTGACCGATGAAAAAGGCAAAACAATTGCTTCTAATGCGGATTCCATTGATCAACAGCTACTCCCTCAAGATTCCACGACTTGGAGAGTCACTCTTAAGCCTCTTTCCTTCGCCACATACATCTCAGGCCCATACGCATTTTTTAAAGCCTCTGCCACAGCGAGAGAACTCGACAAGGGTGAATATTTTGCTTCACCAGACTCCATCCAAAAGGTGGGAGATACACTGACCATTGTGCGCCCCCGTAATGATGCCGCTAAATATTACCTACGCCAAGATCAGTATGTATGGCTCGCAGACCTTAAAAAAGGAGACAGCCTTTATGTATTCCACGAAATTGAAGGCTACTATACAGGCCCCTCCTACCCTGCCACTTATGCCATCCTGAATAAATCGGGGGATTCCATAGCGACAATCACCACTGCAAATTACGTTTATGTTGCCAAAAGCGATGGACCTTATTATTTGCATTACACCCGTTTAAACTCCCCCCCTAAAACAGAAACTCAGGAACTCACACTCAAGACGTTTATCCAACGCCCAAACTTTGTGACCGATCTCTATTTTTATGATGAAGACAAAGCGAAAAGATACAGTACCATGAGTTTAACCCAAGGGGATTCTCTCGTACTTTCGGATTTGGTCATGGGCGTCACCCCAGCCACTGCAAGTAATGCGGTTTACTGGTATATCCCTTGTGAAGATCTTGCTTATATTGGTTCTGCGGCTTACTCCACAAGTACCTGTTCAGGTACCGAGCAACTCATTAGCGCGAACAAGATTTATAGTCTCGGTATAGGCGGTGATGTCGGACGGCTTATTGCCCTTAGTAAAGCAGATCCTCAAAAAAGAGATACTCTGACGATCACGATTCTCGAATAAAAGCGTTTATTTTCAACCTTTTAGCGACTTTCCTTGAGAAAGTCGCTTTTTTTGTTACATTTGTGCCTCCTTGTTTGTCGTGCCAAGCTCTGCCAGCAAACAAGCTTAAACTAAAGAGCTTCCTTTCGAGGTAAATATGTCTGCTTATCGTGGACCCAAAGCTAAGACCGCCCGTTCTCTCGGGCTTGCCACCACTCAGAAAACCCAAAAGGTCCTTGACCGTCGCAATTTTCCTCCCGGACAGCATGGTCTGAACCGCAAGAAATCTGCCTCTGTGTACAAGCAGCAGTTGGTGGAAAAGCAACGTCTTCGCTTTACCTATAACATTTCCGAAGCGCAGATGGCGAAGGCTTATGATGAAGCAAACCGTCGCAACGGTTCTGCTGGTGATAACCTTATGATTCTCTTAGAGACTCGTATTGATGCGCTCGTATTCCGCATGGGTTTTGCTCGCACCGTTTTTGCCGCTCGCCAATATGTCGCCCATGGTCACTTTGCCGTGAATGGGGTTCGTTCTTTTACTCCTAGCCGTCTTATTAAGGCTGGTGATGTGATTGCCGTTCGTGAACGCTCGAAGAACCACGTGCAAATCAAGGAAGCTTTGGACAATGCTCCGGCCCTTCCTGAATATCTGTCCGTTGATAAAACGAAGATGGAAGGGACTCTCGTAGCGCTTCCCCTCCGTGAACAGATCCCAGTGAAGTTGCAAGAACAGCTTGTCGTGGAATACTACTCTCGGTAGTTTTTGTTTATTCATTTTAATGAAAAAGCTCCGGACAAAATCCGGGGCTTTTATTTTGCGATGTTTAAAAATAATACGATTTAGCAGACGACAAAAACTGAATTTACTTTTGATCTTTTTTATAT
This sequence comes from Fibrobacteres bacterium CG2_30_45_31, assembly GCA_001873075.1. Lineage (GTDB taxonomy): Bacteria > Fibrobacterota > Fibrobacteria > Fibrobacterales > Fibrobacteraceae > UBA1313. The sequence goes on from MNYL01000228.1 coordinate 10,530, forward strand.
CTCGTTTCAGTTTTCGATGAGGCTTTCAGCATTGTTATTCACCCCTGATTCCGAACGTTTAAGAGCATCTTGAACCACGAGACTTGCGAGAGTCATGCCAAAGGTGGCTGTCACGGAAACAAAACTTCCGAGAACCGTTTGCTTGATGCTATTGCCTTTGGTTTCGCACACACCCACATCGGCAGCAAGGAAACCCATTCGCGACAGTTCCTCGCTATAAACAGCTACAAAATCTCCTGAGAATCCGCGCTTACGAAGCCCACCCCGTACCAATTTGCCGAGAGGACAACCCGCCGTTTTCCAAATGCTTACCGAACGCACCTTTGTGGGATCAAGCTTCCCCGCCGCTCCCAAGCTCGAAAAAACAGTACAGCCCCGTTCCGAGGCATAAGCCAAAAGGTCTATTTTATGAGCAAGAGAATCAATGGCATCAATAACGTAATCGTATGTGTCCCATGCAAAAAGATCTCTTGTCTCTTGTGAATAAAGAGAGGCTCTAACATGAACAGTGACCCCTTCACGAATAGAGTGCAAACGCTCGGCAAGAACTTCTGCCTTCAACTCACCCACGGTTCCAAACAAAGCAGGGAGCTGACGATTGATGTTAGAGATGGCGATACGATCACTATCCACCAATGTGATTTCGTTGATGCCACTGCGCACAAGGGCTTCCGCACACCAACTTCCCACACCGCCCAATCCAAAAACAGCCACATGAGATTTACTTAAACTATTTAGAGTTTCCTCGCCGACTAAAAGGGCAAGCCTCTGCAATGTAGGGTCGATCATTTCCATTAGGCCCAAATATAAAATGCAAGCTCACAAAAAAAAGGCCCGGTCATTAAAGACCAGGACCTTTTTCATTTTTTATATCGAAGAATTACATTTCTTCGCTTGGCATATCAGCAGCGGCACCATTGCCTTCGTTGAGGGCCTTGATGGAGAGCTTTATTTTGCCCTTCGGGTCCACACCGAGACACATCACCGTGACTTCACTACCCACTTGAACCACATCTTCGACACGATCGACACGATGGTCGGCAAGTTCGGAGATATGAACGAGGCCATCACGACCTGGGAGGATTTCAACGAATGCACCAAATGGTTGAATCGTCTTCACCTTGCCCTTGTAGATGCGGCCTGGTTCTGGTTCTGCAGTAAGTTCTTCAATCATACGACGACAGACAGCACCGACCTTCGCACTGGGAGCTGCGATATCAATGTTACCACTATCATCAATATTGATCTGACAACCTGTTTGAGATTGCATACCCTTGATTACAGCACCACCGGAACCGATCACATCGCGGATCTTGTTTGTCGGAATGCGCATTTTAATCATGGTCGGAGCCTTCTCAGAAAGATGCGGACGCGGAGCTTCCAAGCCCAGTTCCTTCATCTTGCCCAAGATGTGCAAACGACCTTGCTTAGCTTGAGTCAACGCCTTCGCCATAAGTTCTGGCGTAATGCCCTTGATCTTAATGTCCATCTGACACGCGGTAATACCGAATTCAGTACCCGTTATCTTGAAGTCCATATCGCCAAGATGATCTTCCGTACCAGTAATATCGGTGAGAATTTCAATCTTGCCACCTTCAGAGACACTGCCCTTTTCGGAGATAAGACCCATCGCCACACCGGCCACCGGAGCCTTGATAGGCACACCGGCGTCCATCAGG
>MNYL01000249.1 GCA_001873075.1 Fibrobacteres bacterium CG2_30_45_31
AGTGGATATATTCCACCCAGATCGTATGGCAAGCCGAATTCTCGGTATGGGTGACGTGGTAAGTCTTGTCGAAAAGGCCCAGTCCGTTATTGATGAAAAGGACGCGAAGGATCTCAAGAAAAAGATTTTCAATAACACCTTTGATCTCGACGATTTTCTGAATCAGCTTCGCACCATCAAAAAATTAGGGCGCCTCAAAGACATCATCGGACTAATTCCCGGCTTAAATAAGCTCCCCCTGGACCAAATCAACGAAAAAGATATGGTGTCCGTGGAAGCAGTACTCAGTTCCATGACCAAGCGGGAACGTAAAGTGCCTAAGCTCATTGACGGTAGCCGGAAAAAGCGCATCGCCGTAGGTTCAGGGACCAATATTCCTAAAGTGAATCAGGTACTTAAGCAGTTTGAAGATATGAAAGGAATGTTTCAAAAGATCGGATCCATGGCCCAAAAACAAAATGGGGGGGCAAAAGTCGGGTCTAATTACACCCCACCCAAAGACAAAAAAAAGAAAAAAAGATAATTATTTCCGAAAAAAACATTTCATAAGACCGAATTTCTAAGAACTCGGTCTTATTTTTTTTGAGTAAAAAAGCCTTATTCTATATAGATTTTTTAATTTTAGAAGTGAATTTATATGCAATGGACGGATATTTTTTTGTAATCCGCCCTTTACACACAAGAGAAGAGTTCTATATTTTACATCAAAATCATTTAAGAGGTTCTCTCATGGCTACAGTTATTCGTCTTTCTCGCTTTGGCAAACGCCACCACTCCGTATACCGTATTGTTGTGGTTGACAATCGCAAAGCCCGTGATGGTCAATTCATCGAACAGGTCGGTTTCTACAACCCGAACATCACAAAACCAGAAATCAAGTTTGAGCAAGAAAAAGTGATGAAGTGGTTGAACACCGGTGCGCAACCGTCTGATACCGTGGCATCCCTCCTCCGCAAAGTGGGTATCCTCGACTTGTTCCACGAAACCAAAGCCAAGCGCTCCATTGATGGCAAAGCAGCGACTCCTCGTGCTGACAAAGCGCCTAAAAAGAAGCTCGGCCCGAAAGCTAAAGCGCGTATCGTTGCTGAAAAGGCTGCGAAAGAAGCCCCAGCTACAACTACAGAAGCTTAATTTTTAAAGATTAAAGCCTCGTGCGCTCTGCACGGGGTCTTTTTATTGGATTTAAAATGGAAGAATTTGTCACCATAGGCCGATTGATGCGTCCGCACGGAGTGCGAGGGCAAATCAAATGTATGCCGGAAACACATGATGCTTCGAGACACTCGAAACTCACCCGTGTCTTCGCGATACAAGGCGACAAGTCGACAGAACTCATCCTTGAAAAATCCTCTCTCGCAGGTTCCATTTGGCTATTGAAGTTCGTAGGCTACGATAGTCCTGAATCCATTGCCCCTTTTGTAAATGCAGAAATTGCAGTTCCTTTTTCCGAAAGAATCCCCGCCCCTGAAGGGGAATATTACTTCTCCGATTTGGTGGGTTTTGATGCCATCAACAGCAAAGGGGAAGTTTTTGCAAAAGTACTTTCCGTGGAATCCCTCCCCACTGTCAACGCCTTTTGCATCCGCTACCAAGGCAAAGAAATATATGCCCCATGGATAGACGATTGCATCGGTGTCATTGATACCGAGAAGCACACGGTCCAAATGTCTGAATCCTATCTGGATCTTATGTTGGGGGCGGAAAAATGAAGATTGATTGCATTACCATTTTTCCCGAAATGTTCACCCCCTTGCAAGCTTCCATTATGGGACGTGCACAAAACAAAGGCCTTCTGACATTCAATACTATTTTCCTCCGAGACTTTGCCGTTAATGATTATGGCCAAGTAGACGATGCCCCTTATGGCGGAGAACCCGGCATGGTCCTTCGTCCTGAACCGCTTTCAAAAGCGATTCAGAGTACGGGCATCAAGGAAGACGGGGGTAAGGTGATCTACCTTACCGCTGATGGGGTTCCCTTCACTCACAAGATTGCCCAAACACTTTCCCAAGAGTCCCATCTGGTGCTTGTATGCGGACATTACAAAGGCATTGACGAACGAATCCGCGAAACCGAAGTCGACATGGAAATATCCATTGGCGATTTTGTCGTCAGCGGGGGCGAACTACCAGCCATGGTCGTTACCGATGCCATCGTTAGACTCCTTGACGGCGCCTTGGGAGACAAAGAATCTGCAGAAACTGATTCTTTTGCGAAAGGAGTCTTGGGTTGGCCCGTTTATACGCGACCTGAGGTTTTTCAGGGAAAAAGGGTACCGGAAGTGCTTCTTTCGGGGCACCACAAGAACATTAAAGAATGGCAATTGGCGGAATCTTTAAAAAGAACCCAAGAAAGACGTCCTGACATCTACGAAAATTTGAAAATAGATACTAAATTTGGCACCAAATAACCGAGGTCAATTATGTCCCTGAACATCGAAACTCTTCTTCATGAAAACAAAAAATCCGATCTGCCGGACTTCCGTACTGGCGATACTATCACGGTCAACGTAAAAGTGATCGAAGGTGCCAAGGAACGCATCCAGCCTTTTAAGGGTGTGATCATTCAAAAGAAGAATGCGGGTGTGTCCACAACGCTTACCGTTCGTAAAATGTCCGACAACATTGCTGTCGAACGTATTTTCCCAGTGCACAGCCCTCGCATTGAGTCCTTTACCATTGATCGTCCGGGTAAAGTTCGCAAGGCACGCATTTTCTATATGCGTGATCTTCGTGGTAAGGCTGCACGTATCCAAGAACGTCAGGACTAGTCTACGGCTAGTGAGGTGGTTTCCCGTTGAATCCGGGTAATCCCATAAACAAATTTATCCCGCCTACGCCTCGGTGCGTACCGGCGGGTTCTCTTGTTTTTAAACAAGGGGATGAAGCAAGAGAAATGTTTCTCATTGAAGAAGGCGAACTCCTTGCTTTTGATAACAAAGGGAACGAAGAAAGGGAACTCTTTCGCATGGGCAAAGGTTCTCTCGTGGGTGTCACCTCTATTTTTGAGCATGAACCCAAACCGCATTCCGTTAAAGCACTGACAGAGGTTAAACTCTCCGTAGTGGATGAAGCTTGCATGGCCTCCCTCCTCAAGGTTACTCCCATTTGGCTTCTTACCATCATTAAAACAATTATTTCTCGCACCCGTGTTGCGAAGCAGCACACACAAGTTCCTCTTTTCAGCGATCCCTTAGAAAGCCTTTCGCGCTTTTTATTTCTGAGGTATGGGGGGAAACCATTAGAAATGGTAGAGATCGTTCGCGAGTATTCTTGGCAAACAAGAGTAAGCGAGGAAAGCATTCGCGGTGCCCTCCGTTCACTTGTACGTCGTAACATGATCAACCTTGTTGCGGGCGAAAATGGTCCCGATTCAAGAATTATCATTGAACAACCCATGCTTTTGGATTTGTTTGTAAATTATCTGATTTGCGAAAAAACAAAAAGAAAATATCCGCCATTCCAACTCTCTCCTCGAGAAAAATCGTGTCTCGAATTTTTGAATTTGGAAAAAGCGGTACTTACTAAAGAGGGTAACGACTGGCTCAAATACCTCCAAGTAGCAAACCCAGAAGCATCGGTAGCAGAGATCATTAAATTTCAAGAACTCGGCATTCTCTACCGAGATCGAGATCCAGGACGTCTCAAATTACAGCGGATTAAACTCGAACATTTTCTTTTGGCCATCCACAATGAAGCGAGTATCAAAGGAAGTTGTCTGTGATACTCCCTGCGAAAAAATACCTATGCCTCGAAGGCAATCCTCAAGACAAACTTTACATCGTGAAGAAAGGCTTATTGCAAGCTCAGAAACGCGAAGGGGCCAAAAGTTTTATTGTGGGCGAGGCCGGTCCTGGAACATTGATCGGGGAAATGTCTTTGTTAGAAAATTTGCCCTGCAAATTCACATACAAAGCGGTAGAAGAAACAGAACTTGTTGTGGTAGATCAACAAAGTCTCAAGCAGACGCTCAACAGATTCCCTACCTGGTTTGAGCCCATTCTTCACTTTTTAGCACAACGCTTACGCCAGGCAGAAACCTACAAATCACGCACTGACAAGATTCGAGCACTTCCCTCTCTTTTATTTTTAATGTGCCGCGAAACAGAGATGGGTGGGAAAACGACGTTTCCTATTGAGACTTTGATAGAAAATTTAAGAATCATCAATGGTCTCGGTTACAACGATACATTTCATCTTGTTCGCGCACTTTGTAGTCTGAATATGGCAAAGATTATTCCTGGAGAAGGGGTTCATTTGCAAGTATTCAATCCTAAAGTAGTGCGCCTTTTGTACGATACTTTGCTTGCAAGAGCCGTTGATAAAAAGCGTCCCAAGACCTTACTTTCTGGGGAAAATCAAATGATACTCTCGGCTTTTGTTGATTCCGCAAAAGCGAAAGGATTCAATTATCATGATAGTACGGGAGTGTCCTCGACTGATCTTTTTGCGTCTTACAAAAGATTACTGCCAGGAGTCAAATTTATCTCGACATCAATGACGGCTCTTGGAGAAGAAGGCTATCTATACACTTACCCAGCTTACCTCAGCAGCATGAAAACAGAAGATATTCAACTTTTTTATGCGGATATTGACAAAGTGATGGATATACTTGAACTCAACCGCATTTATCCGCTTCTCGACAAAAAATTACCAGAATCGTTTTGATTCAGCCCAGTTAGCACAAAATGCCCTTTCCTAAAGTAGGACATTTTCTAAATTTACCAAACACTCCAAATTGAAGGATTTTTATGAAACTCACAGCCCTTTTAACCACTTTGATTTTCTCCGTGAGCGCCTTTGCGGATAATGCAGCAAAACAACCGACTCAAGGCAGTACCATCATGGGCTTCCTCCCTTTTATTCTCATGTTCGTTGTGATGTACATTTTCTTCATTATGCCCAAACAGAAGGAAGCAAAAAAACTCGATGCGATGCGCAAGGCTATCAAAAAGGGTGACAAAGTTCTCACCTCTGCAGGCATCATAGGCACTATCGCGAATATCGAAGATACTCTTGTTACTGTTAAGACAGGCAACGACACCAAGCTCGATTTTGAAAAAAGTGCAATTCTTCGCGTTCTTGAAGTTAAATCTGAAGAGAAGACTGATAAGTAATTATGCCCCTTCTTGATGTTAAAATATATGGTGAAGAGGTGCTCCGAAAACATTCAGAGCCAATCACCAAAGTGACCTCCGAACTCGTAACACTCGCAAAAGACATGCTTGAAACCATGTACGAAGCGGGTGGTTGCGGACTTGCCGCACCTCAGATCGGGGAAAATATTCGTTTAGTTGTTATTGATACCTCTCGCCCCGATGAAGAGGAACCTAATCCTTATATCATGTTCAATCCTGAATGGGAAGTTGAACCTGATTCAGAAGATGTCGAATACGAAGAAGGTTGTTTGTCTATTCCTGAAATCTGGTGTAATGTGAAACGTCCAGGTAAAGTGGTAGTTCGCTACACCGATGAATATGGAGATCAGAAGGAAATTCACGACTGTGTCGGCCTTTTTGCTCGTTGTATTCAACATGAGTACGACCATCTTGAAGGCAAACTGTTTGTGGATTTCATCTCTTCCGCCGATCGCGCTCTCAATCAATCGAAACTGCGCAAAATGGCAAAAAAAGCGTAGGTTCATTATGTGGCGATTTGTGGGTTCTTTGATCTTTGTTTCAGGTGCCCTCGTCGGTTGTGCACCACTCCCCGCACTCGTCACTGATTCCCTCGTTTCGGAAAGGCAAACGGAATCGGATACTGTTGACATTTTGGACACCGCTTCCCATGAGATTATAAGCGCTTCGGATACGCTCACGCCGACAACGTCTCCCGAAACCTTTGTTGCGATCCCTCCTGTTGCTGAAAATGCAAAAGCGACGGATTCATTGGATTCAATCACCTCGCCCGTACCGAATAATTTGTCTACCATGCCTCCTGAATTAAATCGTCCTCTTCAAGTGGGCCTTTTGGTGGGCGTTTCTTATGCAAACCTTACTGGGAAAGGATCTCTCATGCTTTCGTTTAATGGAGACGCGTCTGAAAAGCATCCCGCTAAAGGGGTTCTGAGCGTCAAGAGAGGGAAAATAGTTTGGCAAGAAGAAAACGGTCCAAGCTATTCTACAGATAGTCTCATTATTGATCCCTCTGAAAACGAATTAATCAACCTTGAAAAGAAAAACTATCGAGGTCGCTTGCGCGTTTCTATTCAAAAAGGGAAATTGTTGATTATCAATTCCGTTTCCATTGAAGATTATTTGAAGGGTGTGGTTCCCTATGAAATTGGAACTCTCGACAGCGAGGCCGTTGAGGCACTCAAGGCTCAAGCCGTAGCAGCCCGTACTTATGCTTATCGCCATTTTGGATCCCGTGCCTCTCAAGGCTTTGATGTCTATGCGGATGTTAAAGACCAAGTCTACAACGGGGCTTCGGGAGAAGTGGCCCTCACCAACACAGCCGTCGATGCTACCGTGGGTGAAGTGCTCACCTTTGATGGTACTTTTATTGAAGCCTACTATCACTCTACTTGCGGTGGATACACAGAAAATCTCGAAACCTGGGGCCAGAGAGGACTCCCCTATTTGCAATCCAAACCCGACTTCAGGCCCGATGGAAAAGCATGGTGTAATGAATCGAGCTACAGTCATTGGAAATGGATTTATACGGAAAAAGAATTCCCTGAACTTTTGAGAAAAAATGCCGCCGATGCTAAAGCAGACAAAATTCCCAACTTTACCAAAATTAATGAGATTACAATTCTTGATCGTCTGCCAGGAGGACGTGTGAAAACGCTTCTTGTAGAAACCAACAAGGGTACAATCAAAGTAAAGAATGATCGGACGCGTTGGCTATTTAAACGTGGCACAAAAATACTCCCCTCTTCCAATTTTGAAATTTCAAAAGAAAGGGATCACTGGGTGATCAAGGGGCGTGGTTTTGGACATGGTGTGGGAATGTGTCAAATGGGGGTTCGTGCAAGAGCAAGAGCAGGGCAAACTTACCAGGAAATTCTCTCACACTATTACCCTGGAACAACACTAGAACACTTGGTTCCCTAGAATTTTGCCACGAAACAAGCAACTTGTGTTTCAATAAAAAAGAGACCCTTCATTGGTCTCTTTTTTATTGGATTAGCGAACACAAATCAGGTGGTATATTCCGCATTGATTTTCACATAATCATAACTCAAGTCGCACGTATAAGCACTTGCAGAAGCATCACCCACATGGAGTACCAACTTCACCACATATTCACGCTGACGTACCACAGCGTGAAGAGCCTCTTTATCACATTCCAGCGGACGACCCCCACCCAAAACCTGAACCTCGCCAAAATAAAGATCCGTGTGTTCCGCAATCATATTGACACCACTGGACCCTGCACTAGAGAGAATACGTCCCCAGTTCGGATCTTCACCAAACATGGCACATTTTGCAAGATTACTCGTACCGATAAAGCGCGCCATCTTGAGCGCATCCTTATGAGATTCCGCTTTTTCCACACGGAGTTCGATAAGCTTCGTAGCGCCTTCACCATCGCGCACAATGCATTTTGCAAGATCCTGCATGACCCAGGCAAGACCTCGACGAAATTCACCCTGCTCCGTAAGTGTCAACGTTGCATAATCAATACCACTCATGCCATTCGCAAGCAAAATACAGGTGTCATTGGTACTGGTATCCCCATCAACCGTAATGGCGTTAAAAGAGTCATCAATATTCGTGCGAAATTCCGCGAAAAAATCCGTTGGAAGTACAACATCCGTTGTGATAAACGCAAGCATTGTTGCCATATTCGGGTGAATCATACCACTGCCTTTACAAGCACCACCGATGCAAACAACGCCCTGTTCTGTATGAAGTTCAACCGCGAAAGACTTTAACGCGAGATCTGTTGTAAGAATCGCCCGGCCAAAGGATTCGGAAGCATCTGATTTCAATTCAGCCACCACTCTCGGAATAGCCGCTTCCATTTTATCCATGGGCATCATGTGTCCAATCACACCCGTGCTACAAACAAGGACACTCTTAGGGGCAAGACCCAAAGCCTCTTCCACCAAAGAAGCAGTCTTTGCACTATCTTCGTAACCTTGAACACCGGTGCAGGCATTTGCATTTCCGCTGTTTACAATGACTGCTGAAATACGATCCGCATGTTCCAGCACATCCTTATCATAAAGTACTGGAGCGGCTTTAACTCTGTTCAAAGTAAAAACAGAAAAGCAACGCGCAGGAATTTCACTTTTCAAAAGTGCGAGATCCGGATTTCCACTCGCCTTGATTCCCGCGCGAATTCCTGCCGCAGAATATCCTTTGGGCGTACAAACACCGCCATCTTTTAACATCGTCAACATATCAATCTCCTAAGCGCCCAATACAATCACGGAGCATCAAAAAATTTTTAACTTGTAGAGTATGGATAGTATACCTGTTACACAAGAGACCTACACCCAACTCACCCAAGAGTTGGATAATTTAAAAAAAGTACTCCGCCCCAATATCATTGAAGAGATTGCAGAGGCCCGTGCGCAAGGTGATCTGAAGGAAAATTCAGAATATCACGCCGCAAAAGATCGTCAAGGCGAAATTGAAGACCGAATCCGCTTTTTGGAAGACCGGGTCGCACGCGCGAAGATCATCAAGTATGATCCTGCAAAATCCGATACCATTAAATTTGGAGCAACGGTCACCGTTAAAAATATGAAAACGGGTAAGAGTCAGGAATACCAATTAGTATCCCCAGAAGGGGTCGATCCAGCGAACGGTAAAATCAGCTTCACAAGCCCCATTGGCAAAGCGCTCATGGGTACATCCCGTGGAGCGGTAGTCAATGTGACGACACCTAAGGGTATCAATCAATTTGAAGTTCTAGACTACAAGTAGAACCTATACCTCCAGTCCTTGTTCTTGCATTTTTATTGCGTTGAGTTCAAAGGTAACACATGATTCTCACACTCGTCGGCGATGACCTTTTCTCCAAAGAACGGCGCATCGATCAGTTCTTAGAAAAAACGCTCGGCGAAAGGAAAAACGACCCTCTCGCAAGAAAATTTCTTTTTGCGACCGACACGAGTATCCCCTCTATCGCAGATGCGGTGATGGAAGCCTGTGATTCTATGTCTATGTTTGCATCGGAACAAGTTGTTGTGGTGCGCAAAGGGGAAGCTCTCAAATCAGGTGATATAGACGCTCTCGCCCATTGGCTTTCGACAAAACCGGATTGTAAACTCCTCCTGGAATTTGAAAAGCTCGCTGCAAAAGCCACCAAAAAAGATTCAGGAGAAGGCGGCAAAGGTACTGGAGAACTCTATAAAATACTGAAGACCGTCGGGGAAATTGAGAAGTACGACTCTCCCCGCGAATGGGACATTCCCAAATGGATCACCACTCACGTACAAACGAATCTCGGTAAACGCATAGAGCCAATGGCAGTAGAATACATTGCTAACGCTCTCGGAACTGACTTATCTATCATTGATGCTGAACTTCAGAAGATCATTCTTTTTGCGGGAGAGAGCAAGGAAATTACGTTAGAACAAGCGCGGCTTATGGTCGTTCCACAACGTGAAATTGCATCCTTTGAAATTCGAGAATCTTTCGGAAATCGCGATGCGCGCGCATTCACGCAAAAACTCCGAGAACTTCTGGATTCCAATGTCGATGG
>MNYL01000066.1 GCA_001873075.1 Fibrobacteres bacterium CG2_30_45_31
ATGCGTCTCTCGGTTGGTGTTGGGTAGAGAGCAGTGGTTTTATCACCACCGATGATAAGGGAGTGAAGGTACTCATTTGCTTCTCCCATAGTGTGGACGATTTCGTGCGTGTGCGTTCGGAGCTTCAGGAATCGGAGCGTCGCTACCATCTCTTTTTGCAAAATACATTTGATGTGGTTTGGGAACTGGATGTGGAAACACGGAAGTTCACATTGTTAAGTCCCATTTCCTATTCCCGTGTGGGTGTAGACTCAAGGCCTACGGGGTTTGTCGATGATAAGGGTTCCTTGTTGCCGGATGAAGAATTAGCTTTATCGAGAACCATGATTAACAGGCGTGTGAAAGCTTTAATCGAATCGGGTAAGGACTGTGATGAGCCAGAAGAAACCAACATTCGCGTTTGCAATGCCGATGGGTCGCTGGTGTGGTGCCGCATGTGCAGTACGATGCAAAGAGATTCTTATGGTCGATTCTCGATGGTGGGGGTGACTCGTCCCACGAATTTGAGTGCTTTAGGGGGTACGCGGTGGCGTGAATGCGATGTTTTGTTCAATGCGGTTCTTTCTTTCCCCAACATGCGCCTTTTTTGGTTGGATAGTGAAAAAGTATTCCAAGGTTGTAACTCCGCATTTGCACTGGATGTGGCTCTTTCAAAACCGTCCGATATTGAAGGTAAAACAGAAGAATCTATTTTCAAAAATGCGCCTGCCTGGGCGCCCTATAGAGCTCAGTTACTTTCTGTATTTGAATCCGGTCGCACCATTTCTGGGAAGTATATTTCTGTCCCCGGCGGCAATGGCGATTCACAACTCGCTTTGTATGATGTGACTCCTATAAAGAGCGATGATGGAGAACTTTGTGGTGTCTTAGGTTCTTATATTCTAATCTCTCAGGATGTTGTTGATCGTGAATTAGAAAAGAATAAATGATATATTTTAAGCAGTTTTTCATCTTATTTGAGGTTTTTATATGCCAATAAAGTTTTTTTTCATTATGCTAGTTCTGTTGTTTGTTGCCTGTAATAGTGAAGAACCAAAGGCAACTCCATTGGCACAAACACCGGTAAGTGTTAAAAAGTCGGAAGCGATTGAAAAAAAAGAAGTCACAAATATTTCTTGGGAAGAGGCCATTCGCTTGCAGAAAGAGGGGGCCTTATTCTTAGACGTGCGTAATCCACAAGAGTTGACGGAGGGTTATGTTGCAGGGGCTCTGACTATTCCACTTCCAGAATTATCACAGAGATTTTCTGAACTTCCCAGAGATAAAAAATTGATGGTGTATTGTCGTTCGGGCCGCCGTAGCGAGAATGCTTCAAATATGCTTGCTGCGAACGGCTTTTCGCATGTGTACAATATTGAGGGTGGTTTTATGGCCGCTCCGCCAAGTGCTGCGCTTCCACGTGCAAAATAAATTGTTTTTTTGTTTAACGGGATCACTTTTTTTTGGGATTTTTTATGCCTGATTTTATGCACGAAGCTTTGAAAGAGGCGCGTCTCGCGGTGGGTGTTTCGCGCCCGAATCCTCCTGTGGGTGCCGTGGTGGTTCGTGGTGACAATATCATTGCTCGCGGGCACACGCAGGTTCCAGGCAAAGCACATGCCGAAGTGATGGCACTTCAAGCGGCTGGGGAAGCCTCGCGCGGTGCAGATCTCTTTGTGACGCTTGAACCCTGTTGTCATTATGGCCGCACGCCTCCTTGTACCAATGCCATCATTGCTGCTGGTATTAAACGCGTTTTCTTTTTTCATCCAGATCCTAATCCTCAAGTCGCGGGGAAAAGCCAAGGCATTCTCGAAGCTGCAGGAATTCAGGTACATGGGAATGTGAGTACTGCTGGTATTGACTCTTTTTATGAAGCCTATGACTATTATGTAAGCCATAAGCGTGTCTTTGTTGAATTAAAAATCGCACAAACAAACGATGGTTTTATTGCAGGTCCTAATCACGAACGCATCGCAATCACGGGTGACGTTGCCAATCAATGGACTCATGAATTACGCGCCGCTTCCGATGCCATTATTGTCGGTGGGGGCACTCTAGAACATGACGACCCGCTATTAACGGTGCGTGGGCTAGAGGGAAACAATCCGCGTATCGTCGTATTTTCTGGCGATCGCATTTTTTCTCCAAAGTTGCGAATTTTTTCTGAACGCACATCGAATGCGCCCAAGCCCACGGTGTACACCAATGTGCCTCAGCCTGCATTGAATGATGTGGCCGATATACGTCTTCAACGGGGAAATACATTTGACATCAATTGGCTCCATGTTCTTGATGATTTATCTCTCGCTAATATGCACCGTGTTATGGTGGAACCGGGAGCGACCCTTGTTCGGCATATCTTCAGAAGTGGAATTTGGAACCGCTTGGATTTGTGGACTTCTCCAAAGTCTATTGGGCATGGTATAGGTTGGAATTGGGGCTCAGGAATGGAAGTTTCACTTCCGATGGAGATTTCTGAAGATACTTTGAATGTTTTTTGGAATGAACAAAAGCCCCATGAAGGGCTATAAATGGGCCTCTGTCCCATTTAATATTTCTTATTTATTAAATTTACCCCACTATGTTTACTGGCATTATTCAGGCTACCGGTAAGGTACTCTCTATCGTCCCCAACGGGGATGCTCTTTCTATGCACCTCTTTTCTCCCGGCTTTTTTGCCCAATCTCACTCCGGTGACAGTGTGGCGAATGACGGTGTTTGTCTCACTATTGAATCTTGTACTTCCGATGAAGCCATTTTTTGTCTGGTGAAGCAAACTGTGGAAAACACCGCTTTTGCGGAACGCGTCCCAGGGTCTTGGGTGAACTTGGAACTTCCCTGTAGTGCAAACAGTCTCCTCGGTGGTCATCTGGTCATGGGTCATATTGATTCAACCGCCAAGGTGAAAGAAATTATTCCTCGGGAAACCGGGGTCGAAGTGGAGTTGGAACTTTCAAAAGATCTTCTCCGGTATGTGATCTCTCGAGGTTCCATTACCCTGAATGGGATTAGCCTTACCGTTGCTGAAAAAAAAGAGCAAGGAATTCGTGTGGCGATTATCCCTGCCACTTTTGAAAAAACGAATCTGTCCCGATGGGTGGTAGGCTCCCTTGTCAATGTGGAAGTCGATATGATCGGGAAATATGTTGAAAATTATTTGAAGGAAGCTCATCTTGCTTAATACCATAGAAGAAGCGATTGAAGATTTTCGAAACGGAAAATTTTTAATTGTGATCGATGATGAGGATCGTGAAAACGAAGGCGATTTCATTATCGCTGCAGAGAAAATTACCCCTGCCGCCGTGAATTTTATGCTCAAGGAAGGCCGTGGTGTTCTTTGCGCGCCGCTTCCAAAATCTCGTTGCAAGGAATTGGGCCTTACCCGCCAGACAGAAAACAACACTTCGGTTCTTGGAACCCCATTCACCATCATGGTGGATAAAATTGAAGGTTGTACTACCGGTGTTTCTGCGGCGGATCGTGCAGCAACCATTCAAGCCCTTGCGGACCCTGCTTCTACGCCTTTGACTTTCGGACGCCCGGGTCACGTTTCCCCTCTTTACGCTCAAGATGAAGGGGTGCTTCGTCGTGCGGGGCATACTGAAGCTTCCGTAGACTTGGCGCGCCTTGCAGGTCTTCGCCCTGCCGCAGCCTTGATTGAGATTATGAATGAGGATGGCACCATGGCGCGCCTCCCTCAGCTCAAAGAAATTTCCAAAAAATTCGGGTTGAAGCTTATGTCAATTCAAGACTTGATCGCTTATCGTCTTCGCACAGAGAAGTTGGTCGAACGCATTGCCGCTCCGAAAATTCGTTCCAAGTATGGCGATTTTACCACATACGGTTATCGTAGTGTCACCGATGGGGAAGAACATATCGCATGGGTCTCGGGCGATTTGGATTTTTCGAAGCCCGTCTATGTACGTGTGCATAGTGAGTGTCTTACGGGTGACACCTTTGGTTCCATGCGCTGCGATTGCGGGGAACAGCTAGAATATGCCATGCGCTTTATTGGAAAGCATGGGGGCGTGTTTCTTTACATGCGTGGTCAGGAAGGTCGTGGTATTGGGCTTTGCAATAAGCTTCGTGCTTACGAACTGCAAGAACAGGGATTGGATACTGTGGAAGCGAACTGTCGCTTGGGGTTCAAACCGGATTTGAGAGAATATGGTTTTGGGGCACAGATCCTTGCAGATATCGGTGTGCGACAGATGAGACTTTTAACGAACAATCCAAGTAAAGTAACGGGGATCACCGGTTACGGACTTGAAATTGTAGAACGGGTTCCCATTGAAATTCAGCCGAACGCGATGAATCGTTTTTATTTGGAAACGAAAAAAAATAAAATGGGACATGTGCTTAATTTGGATGCAATAAAAGGAACAAACGTATGAATAGCAATGTGAATGAAATTGAAACGAGTCTTTCCGGCAAAGGTGCAAAAATTGCCATTGCTGTTTCCCGTTTTAATGAAGTGGTGACGTCAGCCCTTCTCTCCGGCGCTGTTTCTAAACTGACCGCATTGGGTGTCTCTGCAAGTGATATCACAGTTGCCTATGTCCCAGGCGCATTCGAACTTCCTGGGGTATGCCGTAAAATGATCGCCTCTAAAAAAGTAGATGCCGTGATTGCACTTGGTGCAGTGATCCGTGGTGAAACGCCTCACTTTGATGTGGTGGTGAATGCGGTGACTTCTGGCATTGCAAATTTAGCGGCAACGAGTGATATTCCTGTGTTATTTGGGGTGCTCACGACTGACAATGTCGATCAGGCAATGAATCGTGCAGGGCTCAAGTGTGGCAACAAAGGTGCGGATTGTGCGCTTTCTGCTGTTGAAATGATTCAACTTTATAAGAACTTAAAATGAGTGTTACTAGTCAAAGATCCGCTCGCGTATTTGCGATGCAGTTACTTTATGCCATGAACATCACTGCGGCGACGGTTGCTCAGTGTATTGATGGCGTATTGAAAAGTCAAGAGATTACGGACGAAATGAAACGCTACGGCATGACTCTGGTTGATTTAGTTCAAGAGCATCGTGTGGAGTTAGATGAGGAGATTAGCAAGTTATCCATTGGTTGGGATCTTGCGCGCATCGCGAAACTGGATCGCCTCATTTTGCAAGTGGCAATGGTAGAACTTTTGTATCGAAAGGATATTCCGACCAAGGTGGCTATTCAGGAGGCTGTACAAATTGCTAACAAGTACAGTACTGAGGAATCCTTTCGTTTCGTCAATGGAATTCTTAACCAATTTGCGAGAAATCGCAATATGATATTGAACAAAGAAAACTCAGAGGAGTGTGTACCTTGAAAACGATCAATGAAAAACTAGTAAAGCATTTGATTGCGGGATTCACCGCTCTCGTTGCCTTTATTACCTATGCCATGACAATGGCTCCGACCGTGAGCTTTTGGGATTGTGGCGAGTTTGTCGCTTGCGCGAATACGCTCGGTATTCCGCATCCTCCTGGAACGCCTTTCTTTGTATTAGTTTCTCGCGTTGTGATTTTGATCCTCCCGATGGTGGCGGAAATAGCGAAGCGAATCAACTATATCTCCGTCGTTTCCTCTGCAGCAACGGTCTATTTGGTTACCTTATTCGCCTGGGATTTACTTTCCAAAATTCTCTCTCGTGATGCATTAGCGAATAAACTTTCCACGAGTGCTCGTTACATTGTTCTTGGCACGGCCGCATTAGTTGCTGGTTTTCTTTTAACATTCTCCGATACATTCTGGTTCAGTGCTGTGGAAGCTGAAGTTTATGGCCTTGCCATGTTTATTTTGATGCTGATCTCCTATCTGGGATTAGTTTGGGTGGATCATCAAAATGAAAGCAAGGGTGATCGTATTCTTGTCTTTATTTGTTATCTCGCTTTCTTGGGTGTTGGCGCCCATTTGTACACGATGCTCACGATTCCTGCGATATTTGTACTCCTTCTGATTTCAGATCCGAAAAAAATTGGACAGCGGATTCCATTGTGGATTACGGGCGCTGTGCTTTGTTCCGTCATCTATGCTGTCGGGGATTTCATTATTCTTTCTCTGTTAACGTTTGCTGTTCTCGGCATTTTCTGCCTCGTTAAACCTTTTAACAGCGATGTCATGAAAAATGTTCGTCTTTCTTTTGCCTTTGCTGTGGTTGCGCTTCTGGGTTTTAGTACCCATTTATATATTCCGATACGTTCGGAATTGAATCCTATTATTGATGAAAATAATCCTGAAATTAATATCCGCGATGAACAGGGTAATTTACAGTTAGGTAATCTTTTTAAAAGTGAAAATTGGACCGCATTCAACGATTTTATTGAACGCAAGCAGTATGGCTCTGAAAGCATGCTTTCAAGAGCTTTCTATCGTAGAGCACAGTTCTCTCACCAGCTATTGAGCTTCCCCAATATGGGCTATGGCGGTTACCAAATCGCACAGTACTTGCCATTTAAAGTGGGCGGAGTCAACTTTTCCAATACGGGAGCCTATTCTTTTGACGCTTCTGAAAATCCGCCTCTCGAAAAATTTGGAATGACTTTCCCCACTCAAATGCAAGCAATGGGAGATAACACTTTCATGCAATTTGTTTGGTTCCTCTTGTTTAATGGTGCGATTGTTTTTGTTTGCGTATTCGCCTACAAACGAAATCGCAATATCGGTATTTATATTTCGGTTCTCTATGCTCTTTGCTCTTTAGGACTTTTCTTTTACATTAATTTTGCCGATGGCACTCGCATGGAACAGCGCGAAAGAGATTACTGGGTGCAGGCAATGACTCGCAATGTGTCCGATCTGAACCGTTCTGGTCTAGGTCTCCCTGGGGTTCCTGATCCTAACGACTTAATTGATGCTCGCCAAAAAGTAGAACAGACTTCTATGGATGTGAGCAGACTCCGTTATCAAAAGGCCGATCCTGCGCGTATTGCTAGCGCAGAACAACTTAAGAGTGCAGCTGAGAATGCTCCGGTTTGGCAAAACTGGAGACAAATCGAAAATGCCTATGCTCGTATTGGACAGACGGCTCCGTTCCCGGAAGCGGTTCATCTGGAAGTTCGCGAACGTGACTACTTCTATACACCAGCCTTTATTTTTATGAGTCTCCTTTTGGGTCTGGGCGCAGGGATTCTTGTGTTCCTCCTTGCTACAGCGAGTTCCGCTTTCTTTGTGCCGGTAGCAGCAGCTCTTGTGATTTTGAGTTCTGTGATTCCATGCCTTTCTAATTACCAGGAACATGATCGTTCCGGTCTTTGGGTTCCATGGGATTATGCTTATAACTTGCTCAATAGCTGTAGACCTAATGCCATTCTCTTTACCAATGGTGATAATGATACGTTCCCATTGTGGTTCGCTCAAGAAGTGGCGGGCATTCGCAAGGATGTGCGTGTGGTGAATTTGAGTTTAGGGAACACGGATTGGTATATCAAGCAGATGCTTGTCAACGAACCCATCTTGAAACTCAGCTATGATGCCGCTGCCATTGATCGTGATATGGTGATCTCGGATGGTTCTGACCGCAATCCTATTCACTATACATCCACATGGGTGGAAAAAGCGAACCATGTGATTCCTGTGCTTCAAATGCGTATTGCTAATGCTGTTGATAGCACGGGTAGGGTCGTGATTGATAGCACAAAGTTGCTCCAATATAAAGTGATGCTTCAGGTATACACTGCGTTTAAAGAATGGCAGGAACGCACACACTCTTCTTTGATGCTTACACAACATAAGTTGGTGATGGATCTCGCGATGAGCAATCCGGATCGTCCGCTTCATTTCTCAACAACCGTTGGTATGTCTAACTTCTTAGGCCTTGAAAAATACATGGTTCAAGAAGGGATGATTTATAATTTTATTCAGAGTGATACGACTGATCGCCGCAACAATGGTACTGATTTTGATATGCAGCGTACGGCTTTCCTTATCGACAGCGTTTATCGTTATCGTGGTTTAGGTGATGGCTCCGCTTATATCAACAACGAAACGTTGCGTTTGCTTTCGAGTTATTCGTCTTTGTATCTCCAAATTGCATTCCAAGTGCGTGAAGAGATTGTGGCACTTCGCAAGAGCGCCCCATTCACGGAATCGAAGAAAAAGATCATGGATGAAAAGGTGAAGTTTGCGTTGCATTATTTGGATATGGGTATCACTCAGTTCCCTAAGGAATGGCGTTGTTATTGGGCGGCTTCCTTTGTGTTGGAAGCGGCACAGATGAAGCAAGAAGCAATTCACTATGCCGAAAAGGGTCTTGCTAATATTTCTGATTACGATGAACAAGGTCGTGTCCGACTTCAAATGAACATGGAGTCTCTGAGGGCTTTGCCTGATCAGCCTGAAGTGGCTGTACCAGATTCAGTGGTGATCCCTCCAGCGGATTCAACGAAGGTTAAATAGTATTTATGGATTTGAGTCTTGTAATTCCCGTCAAGGATGAAGTTGAAAATCTTCCATTGCTATTGGAAGAAATCGTTGAGGCTATTTCCCCAACGGGAAAAACGTTCGAAGTCATCGTCATTGATGATGGAAGCCGTGATGGTACTTGGGGACTCCTTCATGAGCTGACGGTCAAATATGATTTTTTGCGTGCTTTTCAATTTCAGTTCAATTGCGGGAAAGCAGATGCTCTTTCTCTCGGTTTTTCTAAAGCCCGTGGAAATTATGTGGCGACTTTGGATGGGGACTTGCAAGACGATCCTCGTGAAATTCCTAAAATGATTGCCATTTTGGAAAGAGGTTATGATCTTGTTTCTGGGTGGAAAGTTCAGAGACATGACCCTTGGCACAAAACGTGGCCATCCAAACTTTTCAATTTGACAGTTTCCTTTGTTTGCGGACAACGTCTCCATGATTTCAATTGTGGCATCAAAACTTACC
>MNYL01000184.1 GCA_001873075.1 Fibrobacteres bacterium CG2_30_45_31
AGACCTTTTCCCAACCTGCATAATTAAAACGCTTGTTGTCGCTTTCAAAAATGTTACCACTCTTGTAGGCTTCATAAATAAGCTTGGAAAGGCTACGATCACCGCGGCTCAAAAAGGCTTCTAAGTGAGAAGTTTCCCACCCGCTCCAGTTAATTTTCACATTGGAATTTTTAAAAAATCGTTCACGAACAAAACGAATGTGCTCCATGGCGGTTTCTTTATCCATAAAGCCCGCCCACTGCAATGGCGTAAATGGCTTCGGAATCAAGATGCCGATGCTGACCGCGATCTGAGCCCCTCTCAAATACTTGCGACTGATTTTCACCAGATTTTCGATAAGCACACAGAAAGCTTCCATGTCTTCGAGCGTTTCCGTGGGGAACCCGACCATGGTGTAGAGCTTGATTTTATTGAAGCCGCTCCCGAAAGCATGTTCAGCCGCATTGTACATGTCTTCATCGCTGATGGTCTTGTTGATCATCTTGCGGAGGCGTTCCGAGCCCGTCTCTGGGGCAAAAGTCGCACTGCGCCCACCCTTGAGCGCCGCCACTTTCCCTGCAAGCGTCTGCCCAAAACTGCTGACACGAATACTCGGAAGCGAAACATCCACGGTATCAAAGAAAGGATCGTCAATGATGGAATCGGTGAGCGCTTCAATCGGCTGATAATCTGCCGTAGAAAGGCTCAGCAAACCGAGTTCCCTTTCTCCCGTTGCTTTAAGACCCGCCTTCGCAAGCTCCAAAACAGAATCCGCATTCAACTCACGACAGGGACGGTACCAGAAACCCGCCTGGCAGAAACGACACCCTTGCGAACAGCCGCGCATCACTTCCACACTGTAGCGGTTGTGAATAAGACGCATGTTTGCAATCAGATTTTTAACAGGATAATCCGCAGGATCCAGCTTCTCTAAAAAGAGACGGCGCACGCCATTCGTGTGCTCATAGGAACCTTTCGCAGGTTCTAATGGAACCAGTTGCCCAAACTCACCCGCAGTAACCGCCCGGAGTGATGGCACATAAACACCATCCAGCCTGGAAAGATTTTCTAGAATTTCTACGCGAGAAAGTTTGGCCTTGCGGCCTTCGCCCACCACGCGCATCATCTGGGGTAACACCCGTTCGCCATCGCCGATGGAAAAAGCATCAAAGAAATCCGCCACAGGTTCCGGGTTCGCCATGGAGGGTCCACCGCCCACAACGAAAGGATCGTCTTCGCTACGATCGCGAGACCACGCAGGGATGCGCGCCAATTCGAGAACGTAAGGGACATTCGTAAAATTCAGTTCCGTCTGGAGAGTAATCCCCACCATGTCAAAATCGCGAACCGGAGTCCATGTCGCATGAGTGTACAACGGAATATCGTAGTGCTTCATTTCGCGGGCCATGTCATCCCAGGGCGCAAAAGCCACCTCGCACAACAAATCCGGTTCACGGTTCACGCAATGGTAAAGCACGCGGAGGCCGTTATTGGAAAGACCTATCTCGTAGAGATCGGGGAATACGAACGCAAGGCTCGCTGTCAGTGTGCTGCGATCCTTGACCACACTGTTGGCTTCGCCGCCCATATAACGGGCAGGGTTCTCTACAGCAGGTAAGGCAAGTCCGAGTTTGTCAAATATTTTCACTCGCCAAAGATAAAAACTTAAAAATCAGAGCAAAAAAAGCATTACTGAAAATGAGTCTGTTTTTAATTCCATTTTTTTTGTAAACAAGGGTTGTCATCTGAAACAAATGTTGTATATTGAAAGTACATCAGCTTCAATAGGCCGTAGATAAGGTTCTGAATGAAGTGTACAAAGTAACACTGGTTACTTATTCGTCATGGGTTCGTCTCAAGAGCGTCGTTATCGGTTAATTATATTACACCGGGTTCTTTGAGGTATGTCCAAAATATTAACGTTCGGATTTATTCGGAACAAATCAATTGAGGAGACCTCGATGGAAATTTTCAATAAACATCAAAGGGAAATCGCAACAAAAATCGATCCTACCGCAAAAATTACGGAGTGGTGTAACTGGAAATGGCATGTCCAGAATTCCATTAAAAGTATTGAGCAATTTGAAAAATTAACGGGAATTCTTTTTGCTCCTGAAGAACGGGAAGAATTAGAAAAAACAAGAACTCATTTTCCCTTATCCATTACACCCTATTACCTCTCCTTAATCAAAACATCAAACTACAGAAATGACCCCGTATTTAAACAATCCTTTTTAGATCCAAAAGAACTGCTTATCTCTCCAAACGAGATGAAAGATCCTCTTTCAGAAGATCATGACAGCCCCGTTCCGGGAATTACCCACCGTTATCCGGATAGAGTTTTATTTCTTGTCAGCAACGTCTGTGCCATGTATTGCCGCCACTGCACCCGCAAACGTAAAGTGGGAGACATAGATTATATTCCAGATCGAACTCAAATTCTCAAAGGCATTGAATACATTAAAAATACACCGCAGATTCGCGATGTATTACTTTCTGGAGGAGATCCGTTTCTTCTCCCCGATGACTATCTGGATTGGATTCTTACAGAGCTTCAAACCATTCCCCACGTTCAGGTCATTCGAATCGGCACGCGAACCCCTGTGGTTTTGCCCTATCGCATTACAGACAACTTAGTCAACATACTCAAAAAGCATCATCCAATCTGGATCAACACCCATTTCAATCATCCCCGCGAACTGACGGCTTCTGCGCGAAAAGCATTAGCAAAACTCGCTGATGCCGGCATCCCTTTGGGGAATCAATCGGTCCTGTTGGCAGATGTCAATGACTGTCCGAGAATTATGAAAGAATTGGTGCAACGTTTGGTTGCGAATCGTGTACGGCCTTATTACCTCTACCAATGCGATCTTTCTGAAGGGTTGTCTCATTTTCGCACTCCCGTGGGCAAGGGCATTGAAATCATGGAAAGCCTTATCGGCCATACCAGCGGATTTGCCGTTCCCACATACGTCATTGATGCACCAGGGGGTGGCGGAAAAATCCCCGTCATGCCGAATTACATCATCTCCTGGAGTGTAAACAAAGTCATCTTGAGAAATTACGAAGGCGTCATCACCACCTATCAGGAACCAGAGAATTATTCCAACACCATTTGCAAACGCAACTGTAAAGAATGCTCTTTGGAACTTGATATTTCCAGCGGAGAAGATATAAATGTGATTGGAGTCGAAAAATTATTATCAGATTCAGATGAAACCATTTCATTAATTCCAAATAATAACGAGCGGATCGAAAGAAGGGAAAATTATGGGAATTAATTTTATTGGCAAATCAAAAATTTCTCATGACAAAGAAAACTCACGAGTCTATTTGATGTCGTTTCATCCTGACGATTTTCCAAATATTATCGATGCTATGGATCAAATTGCAGAAGCCTACAATTACACCAAACTCTTCGGCAAAATTCCAGCCAGATTTGTACCTGCCTTTCTCCAAGCCGGACACCTTACAGAAGCAATCGTTCCCAGACTTTTTAACGGAAGTGAAGACGGCTTTTTTATGGGAAAATACAGGAGCACGGAACGTCTGCTTCCCGAAACAAAAGCATTAAAGGATTTTCAATCGCTTCTTTTGAAACCCGTAAAAGTATCGCTCCCTCCTCTGGAGCCCAGTTACACTATTGAGCCTTTGAATGTCACACACATTCCGCAGATTCTTGAAATTTTCACATCGATTTTTGAAACTTACCCACTCCCTATCTTTGATTCTCATTTTCTGGAAGAAAGCATTCTGGAAGATAAAAATCCCTATTATGGGGCCTGGCACAAAGGAAAGCTGGTCGCCCTTTGTTCTGCAGAATGCAACCGCGAAGCTCAAAATGCAGAATTGACAGATTTTGCAGTGCTTGATTCCCATAAAGGAAAAAATCTTGGAGCCCATTTACTCCACCGCTTAGAGAATCACTTTTTTAAAAATGATATTAAGACTCTTTTTTCCATTTCGCGATTACATTCCATTCCTATGAATCGCATTTTTCAAAATGCAGAATATCATTATGCAGGAACACTCACCCGAAACACACAAATTTGCGGTGCTATTGAAAGCATGAATATCTGGTACAAGTTAATCTGATATCTATGCGATGGCCTCACGGATCACCAGGGAATATTCTTTCTAGTGGTATAGATAGAGGGGATCTCTAAATGATAGATCGCTTCTATTGTTTCTTTTTTTCTTCCAAAAGTGCGACGTTCATTTCCTGAGCGTGCCTTTTGGTATCTGCGGCAAGTACTGCTACCACATGCGCAATTTCAGGAGGAATATTCACATTGATTTTTGACAAATATTTTTCAAGCAGAGCATCCTCAATATCCTTTGAAAAGGCATAAGCCTTGAGCAAAGTGGTTCCACTGACGTTCATGCGTTCCCGTTCCTGTGTTACAAAGTCAATAGAAGACTGAATTGCAACCAAACTCAAATGGCTATTATCCGTAAACCAAGACACATAAGCTTCGTTAAGTTCGAGTGTTTGCAAAAAATCCGCATGTCGCTGTTCTTCACTCGCAATTTTCAACCAAAAATCTTTTTTCTGTGGAAAATATTCTGCAAAAAAATCATATAACTGCTTAATGACCAACTCGTGCTGTTTCAGTAATTCAAGAACACCGGCGGTTTGTGATTTCATAAACTTCGTCTCCTCGGAGGAAGTAAGGACACCTATAAAAATTGGTTTGCGACCGTGGAATCAAGCGAGTATTGTGCAAAACGAATGTAGCATTGACATGTTTAATTGTCAATGCTACTGAGTGCAGCGAACATGCTTGCATGCCCATTGCTGAGTTGCACCAACAAGTGCGCAAGTACAAAAGTGGCTAATACCACGCAAGGTGAGTGTCGCACAACCGAGCTTGCTTTGGGTTGTATGACGGAACCGCAATGGTGACGCAAGGCGTCTATAATGACGTTATTGATGCCTTCGGCGCCTCAATCACGATAGCAAACGAGTTTGCTATCAGGGTACTCGGCTTTTGCAACAGAACGAAGTGCACTATTGCGTGCGTCACAGTCGATTTGTTGCGGTGTCACGTTGTTCCATCCTCACCCCTGCGGGGCTACAGATCAGCTCTGCGAAGCCTGATGTTCCCCAGAGGAAACCGGCTTCTGGTCATAGAAAAAGAATTTTTAGAGGTGGGCGATAGTAAATTTCAAGAAATGAAGTGCATTCAATCCGCTGTTTTTATGCAGCGGATTGATACAAAGCTATTTTTTGTCAATGAATAAGTAAACTCGGATATCCCCGCTACATCATAATTCATTTGAGGATAGGCCTCAATACCCGACGAAGCGCCCTGCTCCTCTAAATAAGCGAAATGGGCCTTTTCTCCAAAATCAAAAAATTCTTCATCAGAAAGAGAACCCGCAGGGAAAATGGAAAATCCCGTTCCATTGGCACTATTGGCATCCTTATTTTCTAAAAACCAACCACTAACAGAAAACAGAGATTTCGCCCTATTCCCAATAAACAAAACGTTCCAATCTTCCAAAGAAGGTAAATGCCAGCCATCAGGACAAATATCCTTATTGGCGACCTGTAAAGACGGAACAGCATATAATCGTCCAGCAATTGCGCAAAGTCGTTCATCATTTTGATAGCACACAGACAAACTATCTGCATAGTTTAAGTTCTCAGCCATCCAAATTTTTCCGTTCATTTCAACAGTCTTATAGGACGCGCCGTCTCTCTTATCAACAAAAAAATCATATTCCACTTTAGAATTCAGCAAATCTTCTTTATCCTGAAATTTTCCAACGAATCCACCCTGAACGCACCGGATAATACCATAAGAATCCGTTTCAAAATCAGGAATAATCTCTTTGTTAAATTGTTTAGCCGCATAATTCAACGTCCACGTAGAATTCGAAAAGCAGCAGGAATTCGAATCTGCCGCTGCCGTAGACCAGTAAAAAGCCGACATCGTAAGTGCAGAAAATCCAAATCGATTCGTTCCAACAGAAGAATCAGGGCAATAAAGTCCCAGAACCGTTTTCATAGAATCATTGTCAGAATAAGTGTCACAAAGTTTAAGAAACTTATCATTATATAAATTTTTAGGGACATAAAGCTTAGAAGACATCAAATTCGCAAGCACATCATTTTTTTTATCGCTTTCCTTTATAAAATCAACTAGATTCTGCCAATCACTATCTGATGGAATCCGCCAACCATCAGGACAAACGCCTTGGTAATCCATTGGGTAAAAAAATCCAGAAAAAGAATCCAATTTGTTTGAATCCAACTGCGTGATAACCAATTTATGATAATACCGACCCAAGGTGTTACAATCCTGATCTGCGCTATCAACGCACTTCGTTTTACCTATCAAAATAGAGTCTTTTAAACTATCAGCATAATTCAAATTTTCCGCCATCCAAATACGATTTCCGATAGATACTGTTTTATAGATCTTTCCATCTCTCGAATCTTCCAAAGTTCCATATTCCAGGCCAGAGTTTAAAAAGTCCCCGTTGGAAAATGCAACGAAGGAACTGCTAGAATAATCAAATTTTTCTGAACTTGAACTTTCTTTTGCCTGTTCAGAGGAAGCTTCATCGTCATCACCGATACAGGCAACAAAAAACAAAACAGCAAAAGAGAAAGATAAAATAAGTAGTTTATTCATTTTCCTGATCCTCTTTTTAATTGTGCAACTTCTAGAGAAATATTCGGTACAAAATCTACACGAAAGAACAGTTTTTATTCTCAACATTATGAAAATAATAGCGAAGTTTCACATTTTTTATTGTCTCTTTAGAATCATTCGTCACTCTAATACGAATTGTTGTATTAGACTCATTATTACATTGTTCATCATAAAATTCAACATTTATAGCAAATAGATGGCATACAAACACAATTAAAACAGAGAAAAAAATTTAAAAACCATTTAAGCTCCCATCATTTCAAATCTACTTATCAATGATAATAATTTAGTTACGAATTCACTACTGACCAAAATATAATTTCAAAATTTTGAATATGCAAAAGTTTGTTTTTGAGCAAAACACAAATTTCTGGATCAAACATCGTTTAGGACTGCATAATACAGAGAGGGGGTATTTATTTTCAGGTTAGGGCACATTTTTTACTCTTAATACTTTTTTAAGAGGCGTTCAATGACGATTTTCCTATTCTTCTCTGGAAACCCGCTGAGTAGCAAGCGCATTTTCGGCATTCACAATGTCCAGGAGTAGTTCCAGGAACAGTCGATCCCGGGAATAGCCCACCCGTTCCAGCGCATAAATTCTTGGCAGAGGATTTGAGTCCACGGAAGCTTCCACATACACTCTGATTTTTGAGGGGACGCTATTATTTCCACAAAATTCCGAAACAGCGATTGATGTCAAATGGACGCTTACTGAGAAATGCTCATTCACTAGGGCGAGCAACGGCGATTCCCAAGAAACTCCTTCGTATATGTATTGCGCCTCTTGTAATTTCGCTTCTGAGGCACTCCCAGCATTCCATAAGAACAGCGCACGCAATGTGGAACGCGGATGCGTCAGCGACTCTTCCCGGGAAATCGAAAACGAATCGCACTGCACCAGCGGCGCATTTAATATTTTCTGAGATGCCAACAAACAAAGTAATTCAGTCACACCCAAAATAGGCGAATTCTCTGTGCGTACTTTCACCAAATCCATGAGCTGATCTAAAGTTTCGCCTTCCACCGAAATACCCGCATACTGCCGAATCACGGTTTGGAGTCCCGCTTTTCCCGAAAGCTTTGAAATCACTATACGTTGTGGGAAAAGGTTTCCCAGGCTTAAAGGCGAGAACTCATAAGTTGCCTTATCGCGGAGTACGCCCTGCTGGTGTATTCCCGCGGCGTGGGCGCGCACATTAATTCCTGTGACCGGTTTGAAAGGAGAAAGAGCCGTGCCTGTGATAGAGGCCAGCTCCCGCGCCATTTTTCCCAGGGGAGCAAGGACTAAGCCCGTCGATACGGGATAAAGATCCGGGCGAGAATGGAGAATAAAAGCGATTTCTTCCAAAGGGGCATTCCCCGCACGATCGCCGATGCCAAGGCAAGTGACTTCAATTTGGCCACAACCCGATTCAATCGCCGCTAAGGTATTGGCGTTCGCCAGTCCGAGATCGTTGTGACAGTGTACGCTCAAGAGAGCACTTCCATTGCGAAAGGCCGTGACGGAATGCATCAAAGACTGAACGAGAGATGAAATTTCAGAGGGCGCGGCATGGCCCACCGTATCCGCAATGTTGACGATGTGCGCTCCATTTTGAGTCACGACGTCGCAATACTCGGCGAGATAATCCGGATCCGCACGAGTGGCATCTTCTGCTCCCATTTCCACCATGCTCGCAAAACCGGAGGCAAACTGGGTCATTTCTTTGGCGATGGACAGCAGTTCGTTTCGCGAACGCCCTAATTTTACGGACATATGTAAATCACTCACGGGGAGCGAAATATGCAAAAGGCTCCGCGAGGGATCTGAGAATACCTGAGCGGAACGCTTTATATCGGGGAGGGTGCCGCGACTCATGACGGCCACCTGAGTACTCTTTATTTCGGAACAAAGAATGCGGCAATTCTCAAAATTTTGGAGTGAGGCGGAAGGAAACCCGACTTCAATACAATCGACCCCAATCGTTTCCAAAAGAGACGCGATTCGCAATTTTTCTTTAAGCGAAAACGCAAAACCCGCCGCCTGATCGCCTTCGCGAAGC
>MNYL01000200.1 GCA_001873075.1 Fibrobacteres bacterium CG2_30_45_31
CTTCGGAGGCTTATTTTAACCAGTTGTTTAACGTAACGCCAGGTGTTAACGAGCAGACTTGCTATAACTTACCGTTCTCTCGTGCGACCGATGGTAAGTGGGAATTTAATTCTGACTATTACACGAGTGCTGGTGCTGCCGCACAGGGAGGCTTCTATCCTGTGGAAAATACAGTGAATACTGATATTTTGAATGGGGGTACTCCTGTCGTTGCCGCGCGTACCAAGCGCACCGCGGAGGGACCTGTCTACGTTGATCCCTATCTCCGTTCTATTGAAAATACTACGGAAAATGCAACCCGAATGGATTTGTTCTGTAACGGCCCGGGATGGACGGGGGGTAATAATTGTGCAACTTTGTTTAAAAATGGCGATGATTTGGCGACTTTACTGCCAAACACTGTCACCGGTTCTACTTATGTATGGTGCTGGGGGAGTTACTGCAATTCGGATAAGCCAGATGGGTGGCCTTCTTTTATAACGAAGACAGAAACAACGACGGCTTATGCTTCAGGAGGAACGTCTGATATTCGTTGGACTTCGGATCCGGCGGTGACGGGTCAGTTAGGTCGCAATCAACAGTTTTGCTTTGAGTCTCATGCGCAGTTTAAGTATAAAGATGGTTTGCGTTTTAGCTTCCGCGGCGATGATGATATCTGGGTCTTTATTGGCGGTAAACTCGCGGTGGACTTGGGGGGCACTCACTTGGCGGCACCTGGTTATGTGGACTTGAGTGCAATTACGGATAAGAATGGAGCGGCTCTTGTTTCGGGTCAACCTTACAACATTGATATTTTCTTCTGTGATCGTCGTACGACCATGAGTAATGTTCGCATCAAAACAAACATGTACATTGAGCAATCCACTGGTTTGGATTATCAAAAGGTGACTGGCGATGAGACCGCTTATGAGCTTTGTTGGGAAGAATCTGGTGAAGGAGACTGCGCCGCTGCTATGTCTGGAGGTGCGAGCTCAGGAACACAACGTTATTGTGGCGATACTCTTTGCGCCCTTGGCAAAACGGTATCTTATCAAATCACCAAGCGCAATGGTGAAGTCGTGTATGATACGGCCGCATTGAGCCAAGCGATCGTCTATTTTGGTGGCATTGATCTTACGAATCGTTGCACCTCTCATGTAGACAAGACAAACCTTTATGGATTACCTTCTGGTACCTATAAATTAGTCATGATCGTCGATGGCAAGAGTACTTCCATTACATTCCGCATTGCGGGTACTTTGGATGTGGTTAACGCGAATGCGCGCTCTGATTCCTTGAATAAGGTTTGGACTTTTAAGAACTATGCCCTTGCAGGAACCAGAATCCCTGTTTATGTTACAGCCCTTGGTGAAGCCATTAACGGATACTTAGATGTGGATGTGGCAAGTGCTGTGAATGAAGGTTATGGAGTTACCTTCTCGACAGGCTTGGAAGTCTACTTGGATAGTGTTGGCGGTACTCCAATCACGAATTTGACCCCTCTCACGGTCGGTGCTTCGGGTGTAGATACACTTTGGGCAACAGTATCCATGGAAAGTATGACTGCAGCAACCGTGTCTCATACCATCCAAGTCACAGGCCGTGGAAATATCGCTACTCTGACTTTCACTTTGCCTCAGATAGCCTTTGTGGACTCCAATTACAAGGTAAAAGTTTCTCCGACTGGCATTAACTTCTTTAATGAGGAAGAATTGTGGGTGGGTTCTTATTATGATCTTTTCCTTGTGGCTTATGATCCAACAGTTCAAACTGCTGGTGGCGATACGGTGGTGGTTTGTGAAGCCTGTAATTTTAGCACGGGCATTACACTTCCTTCAACAGGTCTTCGGTTTATAACTACCGATTTTGTCAATGGACGCGCTTCGGTTCAGGTGGCTTCTGCAATTCCATATCCAGATACCACCACGAAATTGAATGCCTCTTTTACTGTTATTGGAGCTGAGAATGCTTTGATTAACGCCACATGGGATGAGTTAGAGTTCTCTATTCCTCCGGTGCCTGCGCCGCAAACTGCACAACTTTTTGATGCGCATGGTGTTGCCAAGGATTATAACGGTTTGGATTCCAAGTTTAAGGGTACTGGGGTCTATTTGGATGGTATTGGTGATTCTTTGCGGATTACCTACAGCCGCCACTTTAATAGAGATTCTCTGCCGGACTCTATCTTGGTTCAATGGGCGGTGGATACAGATACTTCGGTCTTGTTAACAAAAGCGGAGATCCTTGCTGCTGCAACTTGCTCAGGAAAAACTTCTGCAGATAGTTGTGATCCGACCTTGGTTTTTTCAGGAATAGAATTTTCTGGGAAAATACAGACCGCAGGTGTTGGAGCGATTGTTTCTTGGGCTACTTTTGCCAAGAAAAATGCACAGCTTGCAGAACCACATGATCTTTCTACCATTCTCGTTGATAAGATTGCCCCAATTATCACCAGGGCTCATATCTCTGAAGTGGGCGATGGTGGAGACTTATTCCAAGTGCAGTTGGCTTTCTCTGAGCCAATCGCTCCTTTGCCTGACTCTTTGAAATCTCTTTATGGTGAAATACTATTCCACTATTATCTGCGTTCTGCGACCGAATTATCCTCGGCATCCGCTCGATACATTGCTGTACCTTCAAGGCAGTCTTCTTGGGCTGATTCTGTGGTCACTCTTATTTATAGCAAGTCCGATGGCTCCATCCCCATGTCTGGTGACTTTGTCCGTATGCGCGCAGATTTGCACTTGCTTTCGGATACTCTGGGAAATTATCCAACCAATTGGGATGGTGTTTCCGTAGCCACTCCATGGGCCTCTTTAGAGGGTGACGCTGGTTCTAGTGTTACTTCTATTCGTATGGCTTCTTTGGATCCTACAGATCCGGAAATTAAGAAACGAGAAAATGACAAAGAACAGGTTTCCTATTATTTCGTCGATCTCTATGCTAGCAAGGATGATGTTCGTAAAGATCATCCGAGTACTTTAGGGTACATTATTCAAACGGATATGGGAAACATCCTTTCTGATCCCCAATATGATTCTTTGATTAACATGAATTTGTTGTCGCTCAGTGACGTTCGCTTGGTATACGAAACTTACTACTTCACCAACTTGGGTGGCTATGTGGCGAGTGGTAAGGGTGAAATCGCGTGCAATGACTCTATTTTTGGTGGTGATTGTCGTTCACAACGCGGTTACGTGTACATTGCTTGGAATTTGATGTCTGAGAGCAAGCGTTTTGTGGGCTCTGGGGCCTACATTGCTAAGCTTTCAACTTATGTTGATATCAAGGGCTTTGGAAAACGAGCGAAGCACGAGGTCTCTGAAATTTGGGGTGTTATGCGCGGTAAAGGAATAATAAAGTAGAATTGAAAAGGGCTCCCTGAATGGGGAGCTCTTTTAGCTATAATTACAAGTATGAAGATCGTGTTGCTATTTTGTTTGAGCTTTATGATTTCCAGCCTTTGGGCTGGGTCCCCCACGGATTTGGATACTCTTTTTAAGGGTCGGGAATATAAACCCGTTTTAGACACTTCTCTTCGTTCAGATTCTGATGGACGTAAGAATTGGGCCGCGAGTTCCAAAACGGAAAAAGGGGGTGATGGTTATTATGTGCTTCAGTTTGATGCGGTAGCGGATTTTGATGCTGCGCAACGTCGTCGGGCACAGCTTTCCGCAAGTACGGGCTATGCAATTCAAATGGTGTTTGATACTCCATTCTATAAGTTGCGAGGCGGTGGATGGAACTCCAAAACGAAGGCAGAAGATAAGGCTCGAGAACTTTCGGCTTATAATATTAGCGCCTTTGTTGTGAAAGTGAAATAATTAATTCCATACTTGAGAGTTTGAAAAGAAAGAATGACACTAATGAGGTGTCATTTTTTTTGTTTATAAAAGACCCAGTACTTGTTTAATTGTTGTTTCTTCTGTATTAGGAAGAAATAGAGCTCGCTCTTCAGGAGAAACGTAGGCTAGCAGTCTTTCTTCTTTCGGAAGATTCTCTCGGTTGCGGAGAACAAAGGGCAAGAGATTAACAGAATAGAAGAAATGCCCCGTTTTGATAAAAGCCTTTCTTTGAATCCCTTGCGAGAGCGCCGCTTCTAATGCCTGAGTTACTCCCGGCCCCGCTCTTTCTACTCGATGGAGTTCTAATAGTCTGCGGAGGAGACATTCTTCGTGAATGGGCCCTTCTCTGTCGACATAAAATTTCATTTGAAGAATGAGATGTTTGATTTCCAATTCGGGAATCGGCTTGTCGTGAGCGGATGCCTCAATATGAGGGTGCAAAATACGATAAGGTTCTACGTGGAGGGTTGCTGATAGATCTTCTTCTTCCGCTTCAGGTTCTTTTTCTTGAGGAGGGGCCGCAACACTTTGCTCAACAGCAATTGTTGTTAGAATATGATCTCTTTCATCCGCAGGGGATTTAAACCATAGAGGACACCAAATCCGAACCGTTTTCCAGCCCAAACGATTCAGTATTGCAGGTCGCATGTATTCACGATCTTCGACGGATTCGCGTAAAAAGCCACTATCCGAGTCATCTTCAATAGCAAGGAGGAATTGCTCTGGGTTGTTGGCATCACGAATGGCGAGACTGATGTTTGCTCCGTGATACCCCCAGTTGGTTTCAATGGAAAGGTTATTGCCATTGAGAGCCTTAATCACTTTTTCTATGAAAGGAGAGATGAGGGAATTGTCAGAGAAAATACGTTTTTGAGTAATATTTTTAACGAATTGGAGCCACTTCCAATACATCTGAATTCCAGGATTGGAAGACGGAGTGGTCTCTTGCAATGGTTCTGAAGTGTATATGCGAAGTTTGCGAAGTGCGTGAGTGGCGCAGAGATTCACCACTTTGCTTCCCAATCCAGGTTGTGCAATAGAGGTGCTCATCTCTGCACAAATCAATAAGGTATCGCGAAAATCCCCAACGGCATCTTCGGGAAGTTTGATATAAAAATCTCGAATAATATTTTTAGGATTAAAGAAACTTTGAACTTCTGGATGCTTTTGTATTTGAAGGGCAAGGGCTTCGCGAATGGCTTCACAACGGCTAACGGTGAATGCTAAAATTCCCAGAGAATGAGAGGAATGTTTTTCTGCATGATGAATGGCCGCTTCTGCAATGGCGGTAACGGGATCATCAGTCACTTTCAATAACATGTCCCGAAAGGGTGACGATGATGTTTGAGGGAGCGCTTTTATCTTGCCATCATAAATTTCTTGATTCGCAAATTCCACCAGAGCCTGATGTTGGTGATCTTGGTTCAAAGACAATAATGCATGTCCCGCCCCTTTATGTAGAGCAAAGGACATAATGTTCTCTAAATGGGGAAGAATAAAATGTTCTTTTTCTGGCTTTACCCGATCCAACCAAAATTGTCCAGAAGGCAAAAAAGAATCGCCCACCAGAATGGTTCTTTTGGCTCTTAGAATTGCAGGCAAGGCTTCTGATGGCGGGATTGTTTCTGAATCTAAAAAGATGACAAGATCAAAAAGTCCCAGTTGCGGAGGTAAATTTTTACTGATTTCACTTAAGGGTGCTTGGACAAAGGTCGCTTTCTTGTTTTCAAGAGTCTCTTGAACAAACTTAAAATTCGCATTACAGAAGTCATTCATGACTGAACGATAGAGCTTGCTTTGTTTGGCTCGGTCTTTAGGCGAAATAGAAAACAGAGTGGGGCTGACTTTGCAAATGTTCTGAACTTGAATGCCATACCAATAATGGGTAAATCCAAGTTCAATATCTTCGTAAGTGGAAGGCTCGTTCTCTGCGTATTCCACTAGGGACTCTAGTCCGAAATGCTTTAATGCGGAGCTTTTCTCTTGAGATTGGACGAAAAAGCTTAAGAAAGAAAAGCCCTCTGCCCATTCTTTGATTTTTGCCATTTGAGTGGCGATTGACAATGATTCTGTTGAAGGCGGGAGCCCAAGAGCCTCTTGTAATTGATTAAAAAGATCTTTTGAGGAGACACAAAGATTTTTCAATGTTTGCGCATCGGGAATGACAGGCTGCAATTGATAATAATTTTCTAATAGCGCAAAAGAAAGTGCGGCGTTACTTTTCGCTTGATTTTTTTTGCGGAAGGCGTATAACCAATGAATTTTGGTGGAGAGATTAGTCCAGTTGGTCTTTTCGAATTTCCAATCTTTACCGCATAAATGATTGGCGAGCGCAGACGTATTTTTATAAAGTTTTTTGTGCTCTTGAAGTTCGATTAATGGATTGATTAATGACAGCAAATGACGATCATCAGTGACTAATTTGGGATTTTTGATTGTCTTGAGTAGGGTCTTTTGAGCTTCTCGGTAATATTCGGAAAAGGCTTTAAATGTTTTGTCAATGTTATCTGCAATCTTATCACGGGCATCGATGATGTTTTCTTCGATTGCGTTGTCCGTAAATAGCGAAGACCCTTGTCTCCGATAATCTGACCAAGCATTTCCTGCTTCGGGGAGGGCCTTGAGATTGTCCTCATAAGTGTACCAATCTTTAGATTGCAAATTCCATTTTTCAAAAGAAGGGGTATTGGGACCAAATTCTGGAGTAATGGCATTACTCACTTCTTCAAGAGCCTCTAAGTCAATGTCTCTGTTGAAGAAATAGGTCTTTGCAATCGCATTGGCAAGCTTTTCAAGTATTTGGAAACTATCATTTGCAAGGTCAATCATTTGGCGGATCTTGCCTTTCTGAATTTCCGTCAAATAGGTAAGATAGGAGTTTGCAAAATACTTTTTCCCTTCTTGTACTTCTGGCTTTCCAATAAGTTCCGCAAAATCATGTACAAGACCACAGGCTTCTTGGAACTCTTCTACATTCAGTTTTTCAGCTCCTTGGAAGGCGCTGTCTGGAATCGTTTTTTTATAGGGAGAATTATCTGCAATGGCAATTAACGTATTGGCAAGGGCTTGATTGCCAGGGGGAATAGGAACATTTACTGCTTTGTAGTAGGTGGCAATTTCATCGCGGCTTTGTCTCAATGCGGCTTGGGCATCTGCATAGGAAAGCTCTTTGAAAGACATGAATGGGGGTGCCCAACGCGATTGAAACCTTTCCAATGATGCCTGTTTTCTGTAGGTGAGGAGAACCTTTTTGCCCTGAGCTATATTCTCTGCAACCAAGTTAGCGACAGTTTCGTTTTTATTGGACCCTGGCGGTGTGTGTATAGCGAAAATTTCATTTTCAGGTTGCAGAGCCTCAAGAACTGCAAGGGTAGCTCCTGAATCCAATGGGTATAAAAAATGATAATCCGCTGGGTGAAAAACCTCATCAAAACGTTTCTCATCAAAAGTGGAGGCTAGAACACGGAATCCCTCTGTAGAAAGCATTTTTGAAATTACAGGGTGGGACAGGAGTGTTTTTTTGTCTTTCCAAAACTCCGCTTCCAAATCCAGAAAATTATACAGTTTCGAAGAGTTAAAAAAAGCAAGGCAAATGCCTTTATTCGTCATTTTCCATTGCGGGTGTGCGGCAATTGCTTTATCAAAGAGGGAAAAATAGGTCTCAATTTGAAAAGATCCATTTTCGTAGGCTTCCTGAGCTTTTGGCAGTGCTACCATGCCTTTACATTGAAGACGTAAAGGCACATTTTCGATAACAGGAGCATTCGATGCGGAAACAGCGAGAGTCTCAGGATCAATATGAACAGGAACTAAAAGGACGGGAGACATGCGAGGTGTTTTAGGTGAAGATCCATTTTCATCGAACCAACGCAAAAATCCCATAGCCATGAATACGTTTTGTTCGCCTTCGCTATTTACGGTGTCACGAATGCCTGTCTGAAAATCGGCAAGAAACTCTTGTTGATCTTGATCTGTGAATTCTGTGGAAATGGGTGCGAATGTGGCGAGGGGAATGCATATAGACTTGGTGGCCCATTTATCGTAAAAAATGATTGAATTTTCAGAAAGTAGGGGTGATTGAAAGCGTGCTTTAGACTGGAAGTGCAAAAGCCTGTTTTTAAAACTCAAATCAATCGAATTGTCACGCAGTTTTTCTAACTGCCTATACAAGGTTTCGGGCATGAACAGAATATAAATTCAAAAGCTAGAATCGAGTTGTTTGGAGACCAAGGAAAGTGCATTTTGTAACGAAATTGGCCGAGAATCTTCAGTCAGTTTTGTTTGAAAGCAGATCTCTCCAAAGATCTGCTCTGGGGTTCTCTCTAAATCTCTTTCAGCACGTAAACTTGCTGCTTGCTGCCTCTTAGAAAGTTTGAGTCCCGAGTCTCCCAGAATGAGCGGGTGATGTAGGTAAAGTGGGGGCGTCTCTCGACCTAATTCTTTCATGAGAAGTATTTGGCGGGCTGTTGAACAACGCAAATCTTCGCCCCTAACTACGAGTCCAATATTTTCATCAATATCATCCACACATACAGCAAATTGATACGTCCATTGTCCTGTCCGATCGCGGAGGGAAAAATTGCCACATTGTTTGAACGGAACCTCTGAAAATGAGCCCAGTCGAAGGTCATTCCACGAAATCGTTGTGTTGGGGGTGTTAAATCGAATGGCGGATTCCATGGAAAAGGGCAAATTTTTATGGCGACAGTTTCCCAAGTAGATGACTTCCCCAGCTTCATTGATTGCGTTACTTTCAAAAAGGTATTTTCGCGAGCAATCACAGGCATAAACAAGGCCTTTGCTCTTAAGATTTTCTAACGCTGCCACATAGAGGCTATTTCTTTCGCTCTGAATACTTTCATGAATCCATTGAAATCCCAGCCAGTGTA
>MNYL01000077.1:0-30317 GCA_001873075.1 Fibrobacteres bacterium CG2_30_45_31
TATATCCTGCGGGAGTGGCACTTTCGTTTTGTTGTTGATGATTTCGCCGTCGACTGTGATTGTCTCGGACGTATCGGCGTCTTGCACTTTTTTATTTCTTCGACTATCGCGCATGGCGTCGGCTTTTGCTGTCCGAAATTCATCGACATTAACCAAAAGCTCTGCGGCAAAATCGTTAATGCTGGGATCAGTGTAGGCAAGCGCTTTTGCAAATTTTCGGATCCATAATCCGAGTTCTGCATCGCTGTCAAAATCGCGCACTAGAAGCGCAAATTTTGCGACTGGCAATTGCACTGTGCCTACCGGTCGCATGGCATCTCCTTATTATCGATGCGTTTTTTGAAGTCTGTCAGGGCTTCGGTAATAATGTGTCCATTGGATAGTCCACTTTTTGTAACCGGAATTCCCAGTGCCTTTTTTTGTGTTTTCGTCCAATCACGAATGTATTCGATTACGTGAATGGCATCGACTGGTATTGCCACCTGGCGCGTATCTCTAATAGAAGATTTTATAATCATATTGCAATAATATACAATATCATTATAAAAAATCAAATATTTTAATATAATTTTTATTAAAAAAATATAATGCCATTATATTTTTACCATGGATATGTTAAAATTCATGGAAAGAACAGGACAAAATCATAGAGAAATCGCTGAAAAAATAGGAGTATCTATTAGTACAATAAATGCTCTTAAGGTAGGTCGTGCAAAGCCGTCCTATGATCTTTGTCAAAAATTGCTGCTATCTGGAATGACTATAAATGAGCTTTTTGGAGAAGAAACGGAATGTTTTGTAATTGATAGATTGAGAGATAAAATTGCCCCAAAATCAGCGGATGATCCTGCATTTTTGGAAGCTGTCAAAAAGGCTTTGGCGGCATTAGGAAAAAATTGAATTTATAATAACTTTTTAGAAAATCGTGGGAGTATTATGAAAAATAAGGTCGATAAATATGGATGCTTATGGTGTCTTGTATTTATAATTCTATTAATTCTTTTATTCGTATATAAATCATGGTTTGTTGCGCTATTATTGACGCTTTTTTGTTGGTTTTATTATCGTAGGAATCAAAAAATGAAAACAAAAATAGAGATCGACCGAGAGTCGTGCGACATCAAGCCTGAATACAGAATTGAGTATATAGATGAAGATGAAAAAAGGACAACGCGAGAAATATCCCCATTGGGCATAACGGCATCGGGTAATTATATTCAGGCATTCTGTCATTTAAGGAACGAAGAACGGACTTTCAATTTACAGAAAATCCTTTCAATGATTGACCTGAACAGCGGGGAGGTGATTGATGCCCCAAAAAATTTTTTTCGGAAAAAATATGACTATCAAAAAAAGAAGGTGCCTGATGAAGTCTCTGAAAAAATTTTGGAGCAAAAGCCGGTATCATATGAGGATAACATTGATAATGTTGATGGTAAAAAATGTTGCTTCACTGGAAAATTTAGTGAGCAGCGAAGTGATTTAGAGGCGCGTTTTGAAGGCTTGGGGGCGGTTATTCAAAAAGCGGTAACGGATGAAACGGATTATCTCATTGTTGGTGGAGAACCATCTAGAGACTGGAAGTTCAGTTCCGCAGGTCGAAAAATTGAGCACGCCGTAAAGAATAGGATCTCTGGAAGATATACGGCAATATGCTCTGAAAAAAAGATGAATGAATTTTTGGGGGGACTATAAAGGCGGTGCTAATGTTCTTTTAACTCTAAAATGTTATTATAACAAAAAATATTGCAGTAACGTTAAACGTGGTAATAACAAAAAATGTATAAGTAACAAAAAATGTGCTCTTATCATTCAGTCAATCAATCATTCATTCAGTCAATCAGACATTCAGTCAATCAGACAGTCAGTCAATCAATTCTTCTTTTTAGTTATGTATATAACTATTCATTCATCATGCGTTTGTGTAAAAAAGCTGACGGCATAAAAAGAAAAAACAAGGCTAAAAGGCATCAGGGACCCTCGATCCCCTTTTGGAGGCATTCCAATGCCTTCCTCATGTTTTTCCGGACTGTGGCGCATTTGTGGACGCACAACAGACAAATCCCGCATGATCCCGCGCAAATAATTCCCATGGCAATGCAAAAGCTCATAAATCCTCCTATGAATTTCTCGAAACAACAACCGGCATTTGCCTGTTGTTTTTTTTGTTAACAAACGAAAAATCTTTATCGTTTTAATTTTTCGACATAGTCATCCACAACCCAGCGTGGAATGATGTAGGTGCCGTACTTCACTGCTTTAATTTTTCCCTCGTGGATCCAACGATAAATTGTATCGATTGATTTCTTGGTAATCAGCGCAAATTCTCCAGGCGAAACACCGTCCGCCTCATCCTGTATTCTAGTGATAATGTTATTCATCTTGCAGAAATAATTTATGAATCTGTATTCAAAAGCCGTAAAAGTGGGCAGAACTCTGTATAATCCGAAATGAGTAATTATTGTGTATTTTGGGGGCAGGGTAGAGCTTGGTTGGGTTCATCGACAATTTCAGTGTATTTTCTTAGCCTCTGTTTAAAGCCCTGTGGCCCTTTCCAGGCGTTTTAAACGAGTCTAAATGGCTTTAAATGTAGGTGTATTGTCACTGACCTTTAAACCTGCGTTTAAAGCGCAAATGGCTAGCAATGGGCTTCATTGACCATTTATTTTAAGAGGTTTAAACCTGATTAACCTTGGTTAATCAACCATTCAGAGCATGGTTAATTCTTTGTTTTCTTTCAGTTTTCCACACAATAAAAGTGCTGTGGGGCCCCGCCGGGGTGGCCCCCCGCCGGGGTTCAAAGGGGTTGCTAACGGTCAAAAAACCGGATGGGGTGAAGTGCGAGCGACCCTTCCGACTATGAATGGGCCTTTCTGTTTGGGTTTATTGGGTGGTGGGCTCTCTGTGAGGCTGTGTTACAACTCATGACGACAAACATGTTAAGAGAATAAAACACGGCTTTGTAGCGCTTCTATCACGTTTCTTTATATTTTATTGTTATGGAAAAAACGGAAGAAATTAAAACGGCTCATATTTTCCTGCTCATACTACTTGCAGTCTCTCTCTGTGCAGCCACGGAAACGTTCTATGACAGGAACGGTTCGGAAACTGGGCATTGTAATTTTGAAACTCAGATTAAGAAAGTATGCTACGATGTGGATGGAATTCGTACTGGATGGAAAGAATATTCTGGAAATCGGGAAGAAAGCTATGACAAAGATGGGGAGTATGAGGGCTTCTGTGAAAGACATGGAACTGAAAAAAGATGCTATGATGCGGACAGAATTTTTACAGGCAAAATAGAAACGACTTCCGATGGAAGCGAGACTTATTACGATAATAGCGGAAGCATGACGGGGCGAATCATTAATGTGGGTGGCGGTCGTTTCGACGTCATCGAAAATGATGGCACGCGAATTGGGAGCATTAATCGCTAAATATTGTAGTGACAAAATTTGTCACTACTAAAATATTTATTTATCTTGGGTTAATGTTTCATCGAAGAACTAATCATTCATACAAAGACAACGAACTAATCACTGGTGATGCCCTCGCGGTTTCGCTTGGCGTTTCCGCTGCGGCAATTTCAAAGGCCAAACGGTTTGGTCGAATCGACACCTTTGAAAATTCTCGGGGGAAAGAGTATTATCATTCTGTTATTTCTGTGCAGCAGTTCTTGGCTAACAAAGACAGAAGTCATGTAACGACGACAACGCGTGCACAGAAAGCTGTAGGAATGGACAATCTCGCAGCGATGGGCGTGGCGCACATCGCCGGTGCTGAAAATCCGGATTTCACAGGGGCACCGCAGGCGAATAGGGCTCTCGTTGAAGGTATAGACTATGGAAAAATTCTTGAAGAAAAACAGGAATTGGAGGTATCCAAGTCTGAAAAAGAGTACCATCTTTCTCGTCTCGCGCGAATGAAAGCAGATGAGATGGAAGGCAGGCTTGTAGACAAACAAAAATGTTTTCAAAAGGCCTACCAACTCGGCGCCGCGATACAAGATAAAGTGATGACAATTTATTCTCGAATCGCTCCTGAGATAGCAGGGGAGTTTCGCGAAGCCATGACAAAAGCTGATTTGCCTACCGATAAGATTACGCTTATCATGGATGGAATGGAGCACGCTGTCGGTGAGCGGATCCGCAAAGCATGTATTATAACTCTGCGCGAATTGTCGGAGAAAAAAGAGGACGACATTTTAGCATGATTAATGCGGCAGAAAGATTCGATCCTAGAAAGCCACCAAAAACCGTAGCTGAGAATGTGAATTACGCAGCATCGGGGCTTCTGTCGGGACTTCTGCCTCCTCCAGAAATGACGATCAGTCAGTGGGCGGAGAAAAATCGAATTCTGACTTCTGCTGCATCTTCCGAACCTGGGCGCTGGCGGAATGATCGCACTCCGTATCTTGTTGAAATTATGGACGAGCTTTCTCCGCAGTCATCCGCTGAAGATGTTGTTTTTATGAAGGGCTCTCAGATCGGCGGCACTGAAGTACTGATCAACACGGTGATGTACTACATCAAGCATTGTCCTTCGCCGATAGGTCAATTTCAAACAACCGAACTCACAGCGAAACGTTTTATTAAGCAGCGCGAGGCCCCTTCATTTTCGGCGATGGGTTGGGATAGTTTATTTTCAGGCGACGAAATTTATTTGAAGGAATATCCCGGCGGCGCTCTGATTACTGGATGGTCCAACAGTCCATCGAATCTTAGATCGATGCCTATTCGTATCGCCGTGAATGATGAAATCAGTGAATGGGCAAAGGATTGCGGCGGGCAGGGCGATCCATGTACACTCATAAAAAAACGTACAGAAAACTTTCCTCGCAAAAAGCGCTTCTGGAATTCAACGCCTGGCATCGAGGGTGAATGCCGCATCACTGAAAAATTCAGACTCGGCGATCAGAGACATTACAATGTTCCGTGTCCTCACTGCGGAACTTTACATGTCTTGAAATGGGAAAACATGGTCTGGGATCGTGACGAAAACGGAAATCATCTTCCAGAAACGGTACGCATGCGGTGCCCTGCATGCGAAAAGGAATATGGCGAGTATCACAAGACTGAAATGATGGCGCACGGCTGCTGGATATCAGAGAATGAAAATGGTGCCTATCCCTCATTCCACATCAACGCTCTTTATTCACCCCTTGGATGGTTCTCATGGACATCCGCTGTGTGCGAATTTTTAGAAGCCCAGAATGATGTCAACCGCTTGAAAGCCTTTACTAACAATGTATTGGGCGAAGCGTGGGATATTGATGGTGGAATGCAGGTAGATAAGTTTGGCCTTATCGCCCGCAAAGAAGAATACGGATCCGAAGTACCAGATGATGCGTTGATACTCACCGCAGGCGTTGACACTCAGGACAACCGTCTGGAAGTTGAAATTGTGGGCTGGGGAAAGGGATTAGAATCGTGGAGTATCGAGCACAAGATTCTTGTGGGAGACCCGTCACTGCCTGCTGTGTGGGAAGCTTTAGACGGAGTACTCACCGCTGGATATACAAATGCAAGCGGACAAACCATGTATGTTGCGGCCGCGCTGTGCGATTCGGCGGGTCATAAGACGGCAGAAGTTTATCGATTCACAGCGGGGCGCGAATGGAGAAATGTGTTTGCTTGTATCGGCCGCGATGGGATAGGACGCCAGATCGTTTGCAGACCTGGCAAAACAAAAAAAAGCGCGGCCGCAAATGCCTCGTTGGTAATCGTTGGCACTGATACCGCGAAAGATCAGCTCTTTGATTGGCTTTCCAAAGAAGCTCCTTGCCCAGGCTATTGTCATTTTCCAGAGAAAGATGACTACGACGACGAATATTTTGCGCAGCTCACATCGGAAAAGCGTGTCAAAAAGTGGACCCGTGGAACGATGCATTGGGCGTATAAAAAAACAAGAGAACGAAATGAAGCTCTTGATTGCCGGATCTACGCTCGTGCAGCTTTAAACTTGGTCGGTGTGGATCTGGATAAAATGGCGGCGGTTGGAATTCGTTATTTAATCAATGTGTCCAATTCCGTGACTGTTCATCGCGAAAGAAAAATGATTTCGAAGGGAGTGAGAATATGAACGCCGTTATAAATTTCAAGGATTTAGGAAGTGCGGTTAAAAAACAAATGGAAGATATTCAAAAGCAAATCCGTTTCGCGCAAATGAAAGCGGTGAATGAGGTGGCGTTTAAAGCGCGAACTAATATTATTTCCGCCTACAAGGCTAAATTCCACTGCCGAAATAGTACGTTTCCGAAAACTGTCAAAGTGGCAAAAGCCACAAAAGAAAATCCAGCGGCAACGATCAGTTTTCCTCATGATTTCTTTTATCTTAACGATGTCGGTGGGGATAAAAAGGCGCAGAGTGGAAAATCTTTAGCCGTCCCCACGTCTGTAGGAGCGGGGACTACTTGGGAAAGCGGACAAATTCAATCCGCACGTACTCCGAAAGGCTCAATAAAAAAGTCTATGAAGCCAGCGGAATTGCTAAAGCATTATAATGCGCATAAAGGAAAAGTTAGAGGTGCGGGGACTGCTACTCCACACGCTTTTATTTTAGATAGTAAAAAGGGTAATTTTTTGGCGAGGCGTGAAAAAAATCGTCGAAATGTTATGGACTTCTTGTATTTTCTTCCGAATATGGGTGATGTCCCCGGCCGTTGGGATTTTGTTAAAATTTCAAGAACTACGGCGGAGCGTCATTTAGAAAAAGAATTCGATAAAGCGCTGAAGTGGGCTCTTGAACATCCCAAGTGATTTGTGGATCCAATCTCAAAAACCTATATTCAGTAGTGACAAAATTTGTCACTTTAACACGAGGTATCCTTGGCTCATTACTCTGTCGCTTTCTGCAAGTCCCAACGAGACAAGTATGTCGCGGCCGAAGAGAAGGTACTTGCGGGTCAGGCGTATTCTATTGGCGGCCGGTCTCTAACTCGTGCGAACCTCGCAGATATCCGTAATGGTTTAGAATACTGGAGTGATCAGCTAACGACAGCGGAATCGGTAGAGACGAATGGCCGTCGTATTTTCATGCGGAGAACAATTATCCATGGGTAACGGGATTCATTACGGTGGTGGCACCGCTTGGAAGGGCGCGTCATATATG
Organism: Fibrobacteres bacterium CG2_30_45_31; assembly: GCA_001873075.1. Taxonomy (GTDB): domain Bacteria; phylum Fibrobacterota; class Fibrobacteria; order Fibrobacterales; family Fibrobacteraceae; genus UBA1313. The sequence continues at coordinate 7,111 of MNYL01000077.1, forward strand.
ATTGATGCACTCAAATCTTTCGTTACGTCGCTCGGTTCCGCAGACTACAACCTATCCACGGATCGTGAAACACTTGAAAAGCGAAGCCGTGCGCTCTACCAGAACGCTCTTTTCGCTGGCGCCGCCATCAATTCGATGAACACGAATGTTGTTGGTAGTGGACTTAAATGCCATCCATCTCTCAATGCTAATCTCTTGGGAATTTCCCAAGAAGAATCTAAGCGTTGGGAAAAGGAAGTACAAATAAAGTTTGCGCTGTGGGGTGGCTCAAAGTTCTGCGATGCCGAACGCAAAAACACTTTTGCTCAACTTCAAGACTTAGCTCTTAAAACACAGCTTATTACAGGAGATTGCTTTGCCCTGCGTCAGTACAGGGCTAATCCGGTGAGTCCCTGGGGTTGTTGCATTAAGCTGCTCGAAGGGGATCGGTGCATGAACCCCATTGGTGTTTCAGATACGGATCGACTCGCAATGGGTGTGGAAGTTGATGATTTCGGCGCACCTATAGCATACCATTTCTCAAAAAAGCCTCCATATTCTATTGACAATTACAGTGATTGGTGCGAAACGATTCGCGTGGAAACAATCTCATTGACGGGAACGCCAAATGTAATCCATGTTTTTACCAGTGAAAGACCGGATCAACGTCGTGGAATTCCTTGGCTCGCTCCGGTTATAATGCAAATAAAACAACAAGAGCGATACCAAGATGCTGAACTTGTTGCAGCTGTCGTTGCCTCTATGTTCACGGTATTCATTAAAACAACTAATTCCGACGTCCCTAATCCAATGTATGGTAATGTCCCAGAACCTGCGCGCGTTGAACCAGTAGCCCCTAAAGCCGCTGCTGAACTTTCCCCGGGGGGCATTATGGAACTGGGGCAGGGCGAAAGCATTGAAGTTGCGGATCCTAAGCGCCCTAATATTAATTATGACCCCTTTGTGAATTCCATATTCACCGAAATCGGTGCGAGGCTTGGGATAGCACGAGAAGTTATTCTCAAAAAATTTGACAGCAGCTACAATGCTGTCCGCGGCGCAATTCTCGAAAGCAAAAAAACATTTGACCGTGCGCGCATAAATCACGTTTCGGACTTTTGTCAGCCGATTTACGAATCGTGGTTGGATGAAAGCGTTTTGCTCGGAATAGTCGAGTGTCCTGGCTACTTTGAAGATCCGATGAAGCGAAGTCTTTGGCGCCAAGTCAAATGGGTTGGTGATGCGGCTATGATGCTTGATCCGCTCAAAGAGACACAAGCATTTAAAATGCAGATCGACGAGCAGCTCACAACGCGTGGAACGGTTTGCGCGCAAATCAACGGCGGAGAATACGCCAGTGTGGCGGCGGAACTTGCTGAGGAAAGCCGTATACGAAAGGATTTGGAGCTTCCAGAACCTGGTAGTGTAAACAAATCCGAGAGCGTGAGTGTGTCTACGGCAACGCAATCGACCGAGAATGGTAAAAATCAAAATTCAGAGGATGTGAAAGAAGAGTCTCCTTGATGGTGGTGAAACGAACCCCGTCGGAGAAATCTGGCGGGGTTTGTTTATCTTAAATAGTGACAAAATTTGTCAATGCTGATTTGCGATTGTTTTGATTTTATGTATATTCATCTATGACAAAAAATGTCACAGAAAATAAAATGGCAGAAAAAACAAAAAATAAAGAAACTAACGAAACGCCGCACGGTCGGATGTTTATTCCCGGCCATTGGGCAATTCAGAAAAGTGCTTTAAAGCATCTTGCCACTTCTACTTTTGGTGATTGGTATTTCAAAGAAAACGGTTCTGTCGATCATGTGAATATTGTGGATGAAATTGAAAATAAAATTTCTGTTATCCACATTGATGGCGCGTTGACTTATCGGTCAGATCTTTCAAAAGCTTGGATGGGATTGGATACTTATGATTCCATCACTGACACGTTTAATTTGTTAATAAAAAATCCAGATTGTCTTGGAATTATTTTGGATATTAATTCTCCCGGTGGAGAAGTCTCTGGATGCGCGGATCTTGTGAATGCAATTTTTGCAGCGCGTGGCTCCAAACCGTACGGAATTGTGGCACGCACGGGCGGTCAAATGTGCAGTGCCGCTTATTGGATCGCGAGTGCGTGTGAAAAAATTTATACCTCCGAACAGGGAGTGCTCGGAAGCATAGGTGTACTTTGTGCGTACGACCCAAGCTCATCCGAAAATGAAATTTTGATTGTTTCGGATTTATCTCCAAATAAGGCTCCGACCCCTGATGATCCGGAAGGTCTTTTTTTGATCAAAAAAACTTTGAATGAATTGGCAAGCGTTTTCATTCAAAGCGTAGCTCGAAACCGTGGAACAGATTACCAAGACGTTTTGCTTAATTATGGTCAGGGTGGAATATTTGTTGGCGACGGCGCTGTAAAAGCGGGGCTCGCTGACGGCGTTATGTCTATGGACGCTTTAATGAATCAAATGATAACACAGAATACACAAACGGAGGCCTCTATGGCTGGAGAAAAAAAAGAACCTGCGGATGGGGCGAATCAGCCGACTGCTGATGCGCTGGCCGCCGCAACGAGTACAGCGATTGCGAGCGAACGCACGCGTGTTGCTGGCATTCAGGGTGCTTTCAGAGGCTTGGGCCTTGAAGGTGATTGTGAAAAATTTATCAGCGAAGGAAAAAGCATTGAGGATGCACGCTTTTTTGCACTTGAAAAATGCAAAGAAAAAATTTCCGCTGAACCAAAAGCTCCTGATGCTAATGCTGACGCTGATGCAATCGCGGCAAAGGCTGCTCTCGCTGGGCTTTCTCAAACTCAAAAAGACCTGATAAAGAAAGGTCTTGCTGCCGAAAGTGCCGCACAAAACGGCGTGCATGGCGGAATGGGGCAGAATATGAGCGACCAGGCGCGTCGTGACGGTTTCGCAGCAAAAGCGGCTAAAAATCACTATGGGAGGATCTGATGACTGTTCGTACTATGTCGTATCAAAATCTTTTTGCGGGTGATTTTCCGCAGGCGCGTGATTCCGTTGAAATCGGTGCCGGACAAAATCTTCCCGAAGGTGCAATCCTCGGGAAGAAAACAGCAACAGCAGGCGTAAAAGAAAAGTTGTCTTTTGGTCTGTCGGCTTTTACCGCTCCATCGGCCGGCACGCAAGCCGAATTTTCTTTTGCGCTTTCGGCACTCACTCCTGGTAATGGCACCGTGACGCTTGCCATCGCTGACGGTGCTGAAATTGATTTGAGCTATCCGGTGACTACAACTTCGGCCAGCACCATTGACAGTATCCTCACGGCTATCACGGCGCTTGTAAACGCGGATACGGCTTGTCCGTTATCTGCTTTGGCAAATACCACGGATGACAAACTGGAACTCGAAGCAAATGCTATTGGAACAGAGGCCAATGACTACACCATCACTTTGACTGCGACAACGGTGGTGCTCACCATCGGCGCAAAAACTGTTGTGACGGCTGGGACTGCTGCTGATCCTGCGGGAAGTGTGACTCTTGCTATCTCTGATGCCTCAACCATTAACCTGAGCTATGAGACGGAAGTCACATCGGCCAGCACTGTGGATAGCCTCCTCGCGGCACTCGCGGCACAAGCCAATGCAGACACTGCGTGTCCTTTCGAAGTGACTGCCAATACCACCGCTGATAAATTGGAGCTGGAAGCCAATACTGTTGGCACATGGCCCAATGACTATTCTGTTGCAATGTCAAAGTCTGATGTGACTCTCACCATTGGCGTCAAAACTGTGGTGGTGGCTGGCGTTGATTTTGCCAAGGGTGAATTTTTTATCGTGGATTCCACGAAAACCGACGGCACAGAAAAACCTGTCGCTATGCTTTTGGAGAGTGTGAAAACTGGTGCCGAAGAAACAAAATTTGCAATCGTCACCTACACTGGCGATGTGAGTGCAGAAAAACTTTCTTTCGGCGGCACGGACACTATCGCCACACACATTGACACCATGCGTGATCACTGTCTGTTCATTAAAAACAACATCCCGGTAATCGGAGCCTAAGGAGGAAACTATGGCAGACGAAAACACAATTCCTTGCGACAATCCGGTAGAGATGAGTCGCCAGTTGGTGCAAAATTACAAGCCCCAATTGTTTTTCCGGTCCCGCTTCAAGGCTATCACTCATGCGACATCGTCGGTTTTGATTGATATTCAAGAAAAGACTCGTCACATTTCTCCGTATGTTCGTGACGATCTTCCTGGAACCCCGATGAATCGGGATGGCTATAAAACCATTTCCTTCACGCCTCCTCATTTGGCGCCAACGCGCAACATCACAAAGAAAGATCTTGAGCAGCGTCTTCCCGGTCAAAACATCGTTGAGATTTCTGCGGACACTGATTCGCAAGAATCCATTGAAGTTGCGAGCCGAATGAACGATATGCTGGATCTTCAGAGCGCGAATGAACGTCGTGAAGAAGAAATGTGCGCGGAATCTTTGTTCAGTGGAAAAATTGTGGTCAAAGGCGGGGGATACGACGAAACGATGGAACAGCCGATTCCAGTGGATCACATTGTCGGCCTCAGCGGCAAGAGCTTATTTAGTGCGGCAGAATGCGACCCTATCGCCTTTCTGCGTAGCTCTCGCCGGAAGATCACGAAGAAAGGCGCTTTGTCTGCGAGCACCGCTGTTTTTGGGTCTGACGCATTTGATGCATTTATCGCAAATGCAAAAGTGAAGGCTTTTCTCGACAACCAACGTATTGATTTTGGTTCCATTGCTCCTCGTCAAGATCAAATCTATCCGGGTGCTGATTATCAGGGCACAATTCTTGGAATGGATCTATTCACCTACGACGAATACTATTTCGACGAAGAATCCAAAACCGAAAAGCCGATGGTCCCTGTGGATCGAGTGCTTTTGATCGGTCGAGATTGTCGTATGGAAATGCACTACGCGGCAATCTATGATGCGGCTCTTGGCTCTATCAATAAAACGGCTTATTATGCCTACAACTGGATCACTCAGGGTCGACCACGCGGCAAATGGATGTGTGTCGAATCTGCTCCGATGCCGATCCTAGTTCAGGGTGGTGGTATTTTTTCGGGTAAGGTGGTCTAAAAAATCATTATGCAATCTTTTCGGACAGCACTCATGGATGACCTGGACTCAAATTTCTTCAGTATCGAAGAGTTTGGGGAATCCGTCACGCTCACGCGTGGCGGTAGCAGCCATACTATGCAGGCCCTCTATGACGCGCCTAGTCTGGACGGATTGGATATTGGTTCCTCTGTAGATGCAATTGCTCACAGGCCGCGTCTTTTCGTACGGGCTTCTGCTCTTCCTGATGGGGCCCCGCGAAAGGGCGATTTGTTTGCGCTGGCATCTACCGAATTTCATTCTGCTGGAAATTTTAAGGCAGTCGATTTCGTTTTTGAAAAGGACGGCGTTGTGGTCTACAGATTGCAGGAGGCGAAAGGCTAATGTCTACCTCTCTTCGTACTCTTGATGCTATCCGTTTATTTCGTCATGCGGTTGTCGATCTTCTCAAGACAGCTAATATCGACGGAATCGGAAATAATGTATTCGAAGCGCGCATGAAAAATGCCTGGCCGGAAGAGACCGGCCTGCTTGTTGTTTATACAACGATCACAGATTTTGATGATAAACGTACCAGTCCGCGATTCTATTTCTCTGATACAAAGGTCGAGATTGATGTTATTTCTCAAGGTGAAGAAGACTCAACAAATGATTTTCTGGACAATGTCTCCGCAGCGGTTGTGTTGGCTCTCCAGCCTGTCGAAAAAAGGGAAGGGCCGTTTGTTGGGACTGTGAAGCGATTCGTTTTGAAGTCTTTTGCAAACAATCTGAGCAGTAAAGGCGAGATAGATCGGGGTACACAGCGAATCACGTTCTCTGCGGAATGGACATGTTGTGTGACAAATGGTGGCCCGACAGATAATTTCCTCACTGGAAAAACGACAATCGCTATGGGCGATGGTGAAGGAAATAAGCAAGAATTTGAAACAAAGGTGGGTACATGACAAGAAAAATTTTAAGGCCGGGTGTTCTCACTGATGGAACGCCAATGATTATCCCTCTCCCTAGCAAAGGGCGAAATGTAGCCGCCGCTGGCGAAGAGCTGACAATCACCCCATATATTGAGCGGCGCATAGCCGCAAGAGAACTGGTTGAGGTTGTGGTAGCTGTGAAAACAAAAAAATCGGAGGCTAGCGCATGAGCATCACTTTTAATGAAATTCCGGCGGACAATCTTGTCCCCATGTTCATGAGCGAGTTTGACAACACTCGTGCTTTTAAGTCCGGGGCTATGCCGTGGAAAAATTTGATTATTGGTCAGCCAACGACCACGGCTGAAATCAAACTCTCTCAGATGCTCTCTGACGAGTCTGGCGATGCCTTATATGGTCAGGGTTCACAGTTGGCTCTCGCAATTCGCGCCGCTCGCAAAAACAATAAGACGGTGGAATTGTGGGTTTTGCCAATCGCCGATGCCACTGGCGCGGCAAAAGCTTCCGGCAAAATTGTTGTGTCTTTTGTTTCGGGAACAGTTGCCTCGACTTCTGGATATATCCCGTTGAACATCGCTGGACAATCGCTCAACGTTAACGTAACGGCTGGTGATTCGGTTACTGATATCCATACTGCAATTTCTGATGCAATCACTGAAAAAGCAAATTTGCCTGTGACCGCCGCGGGCGCAGAAACTGGCGCAACTTTGACAGCTAAAAATGCCGGCAGCTACGGAAATTCTTTGGCCATTGAAAGCTGTTTTTTCCAAGGCGAGTCGCTTCCTACGGGTATTATTGTGACGATCACTGCCATGTCTGGCGGCGGTGCAGATCCATCCTACGAAGACGCTGGAATCAATGGAATCATTGCGGGTCAATGGTTTAATGCGATTGGTTTGTGTTCAAATGATAGCGCAAATGTTTCGTACATGAAAGATATTTTGGATGAACGCTGGAAGGCCACTGATCAAAAAACAGGTGTATTATTTTATACGTTGAACGGTTCCTTTGCCTCTTATTCCACGGCTGGTGCTGCACTGAATTCTCAAGTGGAATTGTTTTTCGCGATGGTTAAAAGCCCTACTCCATTCAGTGAGCAGGTCGCTGCGGTCGTTGGTACTGTGTCGCCGATTGCGCTCAATGATCCGGCGGTACCTCTTACTAACTGGGTTGTCAAGGGTATTGTAGCTCCTAAAGTTGCGGATCGGCTCACGCTGGAAGAAAACAATGAATTGCTCAAGAAAGGCGTTGCCTTGCTTGTTGCTGATGATTCTGGTAGTGTGTGGCTCAAAAGAATGGTCACGACATACAAACGGAATTCTGCCGGGGCGTCAGACACCAGTTATCAGCAGTTGGAAAAAGTATTCACACTGTCGTATCTTCGTTGGGATTGGAATAACTATTTGGCTGGAAAATATCAGCATTCGAAGCTGGCAGATGATGGATATGATTATGGCCTGGGTCAGACGGTTATGACCCCGAAGTTAGGCCTTGCGGAAATTCTCGGACGATTCCGGGATGTATGGCTACCGAAGGGATTGGTACAGAATTACGATCAGTTCAAAGCCGCCGTAACTGTTCAACGCGATTCAGACGATAACACGGCTATGCAATGGCTTGTTCCCGCCGATCTCATGGATCAGTTCCTTATCGGCAAAACCAAATTTCAATTTTCGTGAGGTGATTTATGTCGTATGAAGATGTTGGTGGAACTTGCAAACTATTTGTAAATGGAGTGCAATACAATCTCAAAGGTGATCCCACCTATGATGTCGGCGGTACCAAACGGACTCCAATAATGGGGGTTGACGGACGCATGCACGGTTATAAGAAAGAGACCGTCATGTCTAAGTTGACATGCACCATTACGAACACATCAGAACTGGATATTATTGAGCTTCGTCAGCTCAATAATGCCACGATAAAGCTGGAAGAACCAAACGGAAAAACTTTCGTTATGATGGGCGGCGCTTTCAGTGGAGATCCGAGTGTCTCGGGTGCGGAAGGTGAAATCTCATGTGAATTTTCAGGGCCTCCAGGTGAAGAACTTGCGCCGTAAAAAACGATGAAATAAACTGCACGAAATAAAAATTATTTCATGCAGTTTCCATGCCAATTAATAGGAGAATATAATGATTGTTAAATTAAAAAAAACTGTAGTTGTGAATGGGAAATCTGTTGACGAAATAAATATTAAAGAAGATTATGATGGTGCAGATGTAATCCGAATCCAGAACGCAAAAAGTAAGGGTGAAGGTGAAGTAATGGCTGCAGTAGTTACCGCGGCCACTGGTTGGGACATTGGTATCCTCGCTAAAATGTCTTCACAAGATATTATTCGTATTAACAATTTAGCTCAGCCTTTTTTAATCGGTGGGGAAGAATAGATTACATTCATGCGCCTGGAATTATCGCTGGCGTAATGCATTTTTCCCCAGAATCAATTCTATGCATGAATGTAGAAAGTATGAGCTACTGGTTTGACCAGTGCATTTATTTCCTTAAATTAAAAAACGGAAAATTGTGAGATATTTTTATGGCTAACAAAATAGAAAGCATTATTAGTTTTGTTGCCACGGGTGTAGACGGCGTTCAAAACAAAATTAAAAGCATTCAATCCCCCACCAAAAATGTCACGAATTCTGTTGACAAACTCCATTCTTCTATCCAGCGACTCACTAATGTCGCTGGAATTACTGCATCTATCCAAGCTGTTGGCGCGGCAAAATCCGTTATCATGGATACTGTGGGTATTATAAAAGGAGCATACGACACAGTATTTAACGCGATCAAAGAATATGAGACTAAAGGGGATACAATCGCCAAAACATCCAGACTAGTTGGGTTGTCGGTAAAAGAATACCAGTCTATGCAGTATGCGGCGTCCTTAAGTGGTATTGAAATTGAAACTTTGGATACAGCACTTAAAAAATTTACGATAAATACTGGAAACGCTGTCAATGGAAACAAGGCTCTTAATAATGCATTTGAAGCTTTGGGGGTTAAAACAAGAAATTCAGATGATTCTATTCGATCCAATAAAGACATTATTCTCGATGTCGCTGACGCATATACAAAATTGACATCGGTTCAAGATAAAAACTTGATATCGCAGACACTATTTGGAAAATCGGGTCTGCAGATGTCTGAGTTGTTTTCTGGCGGAAAAAAAGGTCTTGAAGCGGTAATCACTGAATTCGACGCATTGGGTGGTGGTATGAGTGAATTTGATACGAAAAATGCAGAAGAATTTGACGATTCTCTGTTTCGTATGAATACAATACTGGATTCGATTAAGATTAAAATTCTAGGTCCTATTCTTCCCGCGTTTACACGGTTGTTCGACAAAATCACTGATTATGTAAAAAATAATGGTCCGACAATAGACAAAATGATATCGACGATTTCTGATAAAGTCCCAGGAATGTTGGATACTATTGCTACAAAAGTCCCATCTATTTTAAACGCAATTGGAAAAATTGTATCCACAATCGCGAGTGTAGTGAATTATGTTGACCCATGGAAAAGTTTAATTCTCGGAATGGGGGTCGTGATTGGAGGGGCTATTCTTACAGCTACGTTAGCCTTTGGCGCTGCAATAGCGGCGATTGCTCCTGTGGTCACTGGTCTGCTAATACCCGCAATAGGCGCCATTGCCGCGACACTACTTCCTATTCTTCCGACGATAGGTATGATAGCCATCGGAATAATAGCGTGGAAGGAAGTGATTACATCAGTAATAGACAACTGGGATATGCTGAAATCCTTCATAATCGACGATTGTTTGGGTGGAATCATGAAAACTGCAGATTCTTTTATTAATAAGATATCTTCTGGATTCACATGGGTCGGGGATAAAATCAAGAGCGTTTTCACTGCTGTCAAGGACACTGTACTGGATGTGATCCGCACCGTCCTCAATCAGTATCTCTCCATGGCCGACAAGATTACATCGACACTGTCGAATCTCCCTGGCGTTGGAGATATATTCAAGGATGTCAATATAGGCGTTCATGCAATGATGGATTCGGACTTTATGAATCCACAAAGACAAGAGAATTCGGAGTCGATGCAACAAATCACTCAATCTTACACCGAGACTAGAAATAATACAAGTACTCAAAGATTTGCTGTGGACTTCTCCGGTATGCCGCGTGGCGTCGTGGTGAAACCCCCAGAGAGAGGCGGGGACTTTGACTATTCAGCGGGATATCTCTTTGGTGGAGGGGTCTAAGTGACTCATGATTTCTCATACTCTGATGGACTTCAGAAAGTCACTGTGACCATCGACGGTGAGAACGTGGAGCTTGTGGGTTGCTCGTACAAGGGCGTCTCGTTTTTTTTTGAGGAAGTATCCAAGAGCAATGCTGGCCGCCAGATTGTAAGTAAGCCAATTCCATTCTCCACTGACCACATCAATGAGGATGTGGGCTTGTCTGTTCCAGAATATCCCGTGACTTTTTATTTGGTTGGGGCGGATTGTGATTCTCAACGCGAGGATCTTGAAAAAGTTTTTTGTGAAGAAGGTGCCGGCGAACTCGTCCACCCTTATTATGGAAAGTTCCAAGCGCGGTGCAAGGGATACAATGTTTCTTATAAAAAGGATGCAATAGAATATGTTTCTGGTTCTGTCACATTCGTCCCTGAATCTGATACGAATGGCAACAATCGCACACAAGAAGACATCAAAGCCGTTACCAAGGACAAAGCGCAAAATTCACTGGATAGCGCAAAAAATAAATTTAGTACAACATTCTCAATCGCATCAAAAGCCAAAACTATTGTGGATGCGGTCTCCGATTTTACGGACGACCTAATAAACGACATCAACGAGGCACGCGCATCGATGCGGTCTGTGTCTGAGTTTATGATGGAAGTTTCAAAAATCCGCGCGAACGTCTCCATTATCCTCCAGACTCCTGGCGATTTTGCATCGCGGCTGCAAAACCTTCTTACTATGACGCTGGAAACGCTGGGCATTGACGACGGTGATCCAGTGGATTACGTGAACGAAAGCCTGACCATGATGGATAATGGTTCGGGCTCTTCTTCCAGGACATCGAGCCCTGTTGCAGATGATCTCCTAGCCTCTATTCAATCGCTAGTTTTGGTCAGTGCGGCCGCAACTGTGGTAAAAAATTTGGTCAATTGCAAATTCGATAGCGCCTCTGAAGCCAGCGAATATCAGGATAAAGTCCATGCTGCTTTTGAAGCGGCTATTGAAAACGCAACCGATGTTAGCGATTATCAAAATCTCCAAGATCTGGAAGCCTCCGCGCTCAAATACCTGCGGGATTCTATGTCCAGTCTTCCGGTCGTCATTGAATATTCTTTGCCCGCGACTACGAATGTACTCGCGGTTTGTTTCGACTGTTATGGTGATCTCGACAAGTTGGACGACGTGATCGCTCGTAACAGGCTCTCCAATCCGGGAATTATCACCCGCCGGTCTTTGAAGGTACTGAGCAAATGATCGAAGTCCGCGCCAATGGAAAAAAATATAGTGGCTGGGAAAATCCCAGGATAACTAAATCATTGGATAAATTTGCCGCTGACTTTTCTTTGGGCATTACCCCACAGGATTATGTTTACTTTCCTATCGGTATTCTCGCCGGTGATCTTGTAGAAATATATCTAGATGAAACGTTGGTTTTTAAAGGGTATAATAATGATACCTCTCCTTCGTTTACTCCTGGAGGTCACACGGCATCAATTGCCGGCCGGGAAATTACGGCGGATATTGTGGATTGCCCGCTGGAATCGCCTAGCGAATTTCAGAATAAAAAGGCGGACGAAATCATCCGAGTAATATGCGCCACTTTCGGGATAGCCTTTTCCAATCCTAGGAACGTTGCTGTGGGGGCCCCATTAAAAACTTTCAGTGTGGAACCTGGGGCTAAGGCTTTTGAGACTATACAGAAGCTTTGTAAAGGTCGTGGTATTATTCCTATTTCAGACGGCTGTGGTAATGTTAGCCTTTTCAGTACGGATTCCTGCAAGCATGGTGACGCACTTATTCAAGGCAAAAATATACTCTCCGCGTCTGGGAAAATTAATGATTCCAACCGCTACTCAAAATACATTGTCCTTGGAACAGGTGACCCCAAAAAGAAAATACAGGCGGTCGTCACCGACGAAACTGTGGAGCGCTATCGCCCTCTCATTATCGTGGATTCGAGTGCGACCACTCAGGAACAAGTACAGGCGCGCGCCGCCTGGGAAGCCAAAATACGCGCCGCCAAATCGCTATCATTTAATGTCAGTGTAAGTGGTTGGAAAGATTCCCATGGATTGTGGGAACCGGGGTTACTTTGTCCTTTCGAGGCTCCCGCTGCGGGCATGGTGACCCGCACAGATTTTTTAGTGAACTCTGTCTCGTTCGGTTGGGGAAGTGGCGGCGAGATATCGGAATTGACTTTGATCCCTCCAGAGGTATTCGAGCCGCAACCAGAAATAGAAAAGAAGAAAAAAACAAAAGTAAAAACGGATAAATTCGCTCGGATTAGAAAAGAAATCAGGAGTAAAAGTTAATGGGCCTCGAAGAAATGTTGGAGCCAATTCGAGCTCGCATTAGACTGCTCATTGGCCGGGCTGTTATAGCGGCCTCAAAAAATGCAGACGGAAAGATTATGCTGGATTTGGAGTTACTTGCTGGTGAAAAACGCCGGGGCATTGAACTCATGCAACAGTTTGGATTCACGAGCAGACCCAAGGGTGATGTGAGCACCGTCGCCCTTTTTATAGGGGGCTCGCGCGATAATGGGATAGTCATCGCTTCCCGTGGAGACGGTCCCGAAATGACCGATTACAAACTGGAAGAAGGGGAAACTATGATGCATTCCCCGTTCGGTCAAAAAATCCTTTTCAAGAACGATGGAAATATTGAAATGAAAGCCGCCGCTGGAAAAAAAATTCTGATAAAATCGGAAGTGGAAATTTCAGAGAATTTGATTGTGCAAAAGGAAGTGACATCTATGAAAACGGGCTCGGTTACGCTTTCCGGACACACTCACAAATCTGGTGCTGGACTAACTGATTCGCCGAATCCAGGCACGTAGTGGGGTGTTATGCCATTAAATAAATCAGTATTGAGTGCGGATTTGAAAGCACGTCTAAAAACAGCATTGGTCTCAAATGGAGCCCCAAGTGCTGCTGTTGCCGACAGCGTAGCTACAACGCTTGCAGAAGCTATTTCCGAAGCGATGGATGCCTATGTGCGCACTGCAACGGTATCGGTCACGGCAATCACCGGACAAATTGCTGTTCAGGGATCCCCGACAGCACAGAGCAATGTAGTCCCAATAACAATTGAAGGGACTGTTTCATAATCATAGTAGTGACAAATTTTGTCACTACTAAAATCATAAAACGTATATTTAAAGCGTGAGTGATTTAGCGCTAAAACGATTGTCTGATGGATGCTTCGATCTCGACTTCGACGGCACAGATTTACTATTGACGGACACTCTTGAAAATGCAGTTATTATATCCATCGGAACTTATGCGCGTGCGGCGACGGGCGAAACGGCAAACACGGAACCAGACATTGGTGGATGGTGGGGCGATGCCGTTGAAGATAATCTCATCAAGCTCGGCGGTTATCTCCACAAGGCCTTTCACGGTAAGCTGACAGCTGCAACGTGTCGCGATATTGAAGGCTTTGTCAACGACGCATTAAAATGGATGGTCAATGACGGGATTGCAAAATCGACGTCTTGTTCTGCTAGCATCTCTGGCGAGGAAATGATTACCATGACAACTGCGATCACAAAACCCTCCGGAAGTTCAGAAACATACACCTATGAATTTAATTGGGAGGCAACGCTCGCATAATGGCATTTGAAACTCCCACGCTCAAAGATTTAATACGACGCGCTGAGAATGGCCTCAGTGTAGAATTTTATGGTGCAGGAACAACACTCCGAAAAACGGTTCTTAAAGTTTTGGCAAAAGTGTTGGGTGGATCGATGTATCTGTTCTGCCTATTTGCCGCGCACATTTGGAAAAATCGTTTTATAACCACCTGTGACATTGACACGCTGGATGGTTTTGGAACTGATTATGGCTTGCCACACAAGGCTCCTGGTTATGCGCTTGGCAATGCGATCGTCACGGCGACACAAGCAGTTTCTCTCTCTCAGGGCACTGCATTTATCGATGAGACGACAAACAAAGAATATCAAACTGTATCCACAATTGCCCTTATTTCCGGCACCAATTCCGTCCCTGTCATTGCTTCGGAATACGGTGCCGATTCCAATTTGGATGCGGATGCGGAACTTGTGTTTCGCGATGATGCTCCCACAGGCATTGATACTGCAATTGCTGTCACCGTCGATTCGGAGGGGCTCTCTGGAGGCATTGTTTGTGACGTCGAGATCGATGGAGTCACCCAATACTGGGGTGAGACTGCGGAGGATTACCGCACACGACTCCTGTACCGTCGACAGAATCCACCCATGGGTGGTTGTGACTCAGATTATAAAGGCTGGGCTACCCGCTTCTCAAGCGTTACGGACGCGTTCGTATTCGCAAATAACCCGAATGTAAACTCTGTATCCGTGGCTCTGGCAAATTATAATACGGATCCTCCTGTTCTGAATTCCAGTGAGATCTCGACCGTCAAAAAATATATGACCTCCGCCCAGCGCCGCGTGGTGACTGCGGATGTGCGCGTATTTTCTGTATCGCCATCCGGAATATCTATGGTCGTGCAGATTCTGCCTTTCACTGAGTCGGTAAAATCATCTGTGGACGCCGCTATTCGTCAGTACCTTCGGTCCTTCGGTCCAAAATCCACTATCGTCAAAGACGATATTGTTATCGCGGCGCGCGCCTCATCGACGGCGTCAAATGTCGTGATCACCAGTTTGATACAAGGTAGCTCCTCTGTGGACCAGATTACTTTGCAACTCGCCGTCCCCTCGGATCCGAATTCCACGGACACCCCGGTGGGACAAATCGCTTATGTCGCTGACAACGGCATATCCTTTATCAGTGGGTAAATCATGGCCGCGCCGACTGTCCTATCCGTTTCTTCAAGAAGAGTTCCGCCTGGCGGCTCTGTAACTGTGAACGGGGCTGGTTTCTGTCCGGATTGTTCTGTCTCTATCGGGGGAAAAACGATTATCCCTTTGGACTACTCGGACACAGAACTTGTATTTATGGCTCCTGCGGATATCGGCGATTATACGTTCACTATTAATTGTGGTGGCGAATCTTCCGCTGTGCTAAAACTATTTGTTGTGGATCTCACGGAAATACCTATTTACATCCCACAGGAAAAAAATAAGGAGACATTTCGCGATATGCTCCTAGGGCTTATGCCTCGCGGTTTCGGGTGGTTTAAGGGCATCTTGGGAAATTGGGCTAAACTCTTTTCTGGTTTTGCTGTCGTTTTTCTTTACATCTACGAACTATTCCTTTCATTATTTCGTGAAGGTTCCGCTTCTCACACCTCGTCGTTTGATTTGTGGGAACAAGAACTAGGCCTTCCTAGGAATGGCCTGACCTTCACCTCTGCCGCGGATAGACGCTCTGAAATTTACAGGGTAGAATGTCGAAAAGGTGGAGCGACTATCCCATATCTGGAATCAATAGCCACTCTTTTTGGTGTCGAATCAAAGGTATATGAGTACTGGAAAGATCCTGACTCATTTCCTGCATGGGTGGCGGCTCTCGGAACGGACGCATTGATGTACTGGTCTGTGATGCTTACGGTTCCCGCCAGCGAAATGACTGTTTTTAATTGCAATTCCGAATGCGACGACTATCTACGTTATTGGTGGAACGAGCCGCTGGAAAGCGCTCTGCTGGCGATTAAGCCGTCGCACACAATGATGATTTTCATTTACAATCTGGTCAATAACGTTTACAATGTGGTTGCGTCTTCGGACGGTTCTGTTGTCGCCGGTGATTCCGGGGAGGTGTATATCTATGGCTGATACTGAAGAGCTCATAAAAAAACGCATCAAAGATGCCCCCATTACGTTCTCCATTGCGCAATTCCTTGATGCCTACATTCTCGGAGATTCCGCTGCGGCCGGCACCGGAAATATCCTCGGGAAGACACTCGTGGATTATATCATTTCTAAAATGGTCGATGTTGTTTGCAAAACTCAGGTAGAATTATCTGCTGCGCTAACGAGCAACACACAAAGTGTCATTTTGTGGACCGGATCTGATGCGACACTTTTAGACGAAATGAGCGTAACTTTGGGATGTGAAAAAATCATTTATATGCATCGGCATTTGCTGGGCACTAATTGCACTATTGTAGCGCCTGCTGGGTGCTCTTTGACGGTATATGGTGATTTCTATGGAGGCGCTCATTCAGAAGCTGGATGGTCGTGGAAATTAAATAGCCAACAAAACGGCACGTCTTCTATCAGAGTAAAATGGTTAAGAAACGCATTTGATGGAAAAATAATTTGCGATACCGGCACCGTTTTATACGAACGTCTGGAATCTGGATTGACGCTCGAAACAAACGGAACTGTTGGTGAAGAATCTTATATTACTCAAGAGTTTTGGGACAACACCAATGATAATTCTGGAGCTGCAAGCTCCGGTATTTTAACGATGGAGACAATGCTAATTGGGTCTGCGAATGCTTCTGTATCGCTTAACGCTGGCTCGGCAACTCAATGGGCTGGGCAAGGAACTCGAATTAATCCTTTGTCTGCAATGGAAATGCTTGCAACATCGATAATGAAAATTTCGATGCCACAAGTGGTAAGTGGCGGATCATTAATTTTTGGACTCTTTTCTCACAACGAAACAACGCGTTTAAATACGTTGAAAATGTCGTCTCCCATCATTACGATGCCGACCGCAAGCTCTGATATTACTGGTGTTCTGAGTCATGTCGTGAGTAATGTTTTCAGTATGGATGAAAAATATTATGCCTGCGTTTTCACGGACTCAAATGGCTGTGCAGTTCGCGGTGTTGCTGGGAGCAATATGAATTTTCTCCCTTATACTTCGGGGATAGTCAATAATTTAGGTGTGCTCACAGAAGCCCCTGCGTCTTTTACTTTTGAGGGCGAAACAGGAAACAATATCTTCGTGAGGGTGACAAAATGATTTCTTTTGATGATACTACACTGCTCAACAAATACGTCGGAAAAGACGGGGAACTTGCTTGTGTTGGATGTGATCGTTATCGCTATAACTTAAATGAAAAGAGTTGGAAACCTTACAGCCCAATAAGAACTAGTCTTGCATCTTCGTTGAGTGCTATCGCTAGAAGCGGTTCTTTTCGCACTGCTCTAAATACTGCAAAAAGTCTATCTGTAACATCGACCGATCCTTTACTTTCCAATTTTACTTCCAACAAATTGATGTCTTGTCTAATTGGAAAACAACCTGGTAGATGGTACGCTTTTTGTGATTTATACGGTTCGTCAATAACACCAGATAATGATGGAATAAGTCAGCATATAACGGTAAACAAAAGTCTATCCGTTACTAGCGTATTACAAGGTGACTCAACAGCCGGTGAATATCCTTATTCTGGTGTCGGCTTCGACTTTACTTATAACGACGATGGAATTGCTCAATCAGTTAAAAACGCTTTAGATATTTCCACGTACACAGGAATAACACTTACCTATTCAAGCTCTCAAATATTAAAACTTTGTTTGCAATCGCAAGAAAGTGGTGATGGCGCTGATTGGTTTTATTCGCTTCCTTCGACTTCTGGGGCTCATTCCACAGTCACGGTACTTTGGTCTCAGTTTGCCCAGCCCACGTGGGCCGCAGGAACGCAAATCAGGACTATACCTACTGACAGAATAACAAATGTTACGTTCCAATATGACACAGAACAAAGCACAATCACGTTTGGAATGAGTAGCATATATCTAAAAGGTACTGGCGCCTTTTTGACTCAAGGCATTACTCTTGACAGCACATACGAAGATACCTGCCTGGAAGAAATTGACGCCTGGTTCGATGCCTATTATGTAGAAAGTTCAGACTCTCGATACGGGCGCATTAAATGGCTTGACGATAATCATAGTGACCCGCTACTTACTGTTTCCGAAGGTATGGGGTATGGAATCAAATTGGCAGTCATTGCTTCGGGTTTAGGCGACTCAGAAAAGTATCAAAAAAGAGTTGATAGGCTTCTTGCCTTCTGGAATAACAATCTAGACGCTAATGGTCTTATGGACTGGCAAGTTTCTGGCTTCGGGCATACGGTCGTTGGTTCTGGAAGTGCAACAGATGCTGATCTAGCGATGGCTTTTGCTTTGGTTTGTGCCTATGAAAAATTCTGTGACCCCAAATATTTGACTTCTGCAAGAGTAGTCATAAACAAAATTTGGGCACATGACTTGTACACCACTTCAGGTGGTAAAGTATTGCTTGCCCCAGGTGACGCTTGGCACGACTATTTTAACCCATCCTATTTCATTCCCGCCGCGCTTCTTACGTTTGAAATTTACGACACGGCTCATGATTGGACTACTGTATACACGGACAATTTAGCCTTATTGCTGGCTAATCAAACAGCGCATGCTTGCTATGGGCTGCCTAGTGACTGGTGTTCGGAGGATGGCACACCAGTAATTGGCTCAGGCACTATTGTTGCGTTTGGCTATGAGGCGTGTCGGGTAATTGATAATATGGCTTCAGGATACAATATTTATTATGAGCCAGCTCTATTATCATATCTTCAAACTATCGCATCTAATACCACGCTATTGGTTCGTGCCTTAGGAACTGCTCCTATAGCCGATCTAAGTCTTAGAATTACTTCTACGGTTTGGGGCACTGAGAATAATAGTCTCGGTTTAATGAGTATTTTACCAGCATTTGAGTTGTGTTCTACAATTTCACAGGAAGAACTCCAGACATTAATTGACACCTGCTTTGCTTTGACTGATGAGCGCACTGATTACTACAAGCAGGCCTACAAATGCGTTATTCTTTCTGTGATGACAAATAAATGCAATCGTTACGCGACGGACTTGGGAGCAGTTGCAAAGCATGGTTATGTGATTGATTTTGAGCCTCCAGAAAGTGCTTCTGGGGCAAAAAGAGTTCGGCTGTTGGTTAATGATTCCGATAATGATCTTAAATTGAATCCAGAAGAAGAAAGCGACCTAGTGGAGTTCATGCAGACATCCGCTGGAATTAGCGCATGGGACTCTTCGACTAGTACTTTATCTGTAGAAAAAGACGTCTACTATATCGGAACGGCTTTGACTGCTTTCAATTTGGCTCTACCTTCGGATGCGTCAAAATCAGATTGTTTTGAATTTTCTCTTTCGATAGCGTCTGGTGCAACAGTTTCCAATTTCGTTTTCACGGGTGTTACAGGCTGGATAACGAGTTCCCCAACGCTTGTGGCTGGCTCAACTTATGAGTTCTCTATTCGTAATGGTGTTTGTGTTTGGGGCCTTGTTGTGCCGGTTTAAAATGGTAAGAAGAAACACCAGAAGATCTATAATGCTAAAAAGTACACAGGGCTCTACCCCTGTGGCTCAAGAATCGTGGACCGAAAAACCTGCGAGTGATTCGGGATTTATGGTGGAGTTTACTCCATCCACAAATATGTCTGTGAAATCATTTTCAATGGTTCTGAATAGTAGTACGAAAGACACCAATTATTCGTATGGCATTTATGTAAAAACAGCAAGCGGGTCTGATTTCGTTGGTGTACCAGTGGCTAATTCCGTTGGGCAAACCACCACTGGAATAACCGTCACGGCGGGATCCGTTTTAAGCTCATACACAAAATACACTCATAAAAAGACCTACACCACACTTCCCGTTTTAACCGCTGGCGTGACATACTTTTTCAGCATCGGCGAACGCTACGCCTCAGCTAAGTTTCTTAATGGTACAAGCGTTTGCAGGGCTTGTCCAGATTGGAGTCTAGGAAATAATCCTACTGCTGTTTGTCCTGCAAATTCAAATAAAGTTTTTTTATCGGTGGAATCATGAGAAAAAACGTGTTTCTCAATCTAAAGGAAATTGACAAATGCACAAAATAAATACGAGCACGGCTGTTGGCGGCGAATTCGCCGATGGAAATCCAGCTACAGGCCAAAAAGCAACAGAATTAAATGCTAGCTGGTTCAACACAATCCAGCGAGAGCTGCTTGCAATTTTGACGGCAGCCGGCGTGACTCCATCAATTTCAATTGATGACCAACTTTCAAAAGTTTTGGCTTTGAAATCGGAAATCGTTTGGAAAACATTTTTGATGTCTTCTGCTGCGATTGAGGTTTCTTCCTGGACGCGAAACGCCGTTGTGATCGCTGGTGGATGGTACGACACAATGCTTTACACCGGTCAAACGATCAAGAACTCTATTATGGTTGTTTGCCCAAAATGGGAAGTCGCTGGGGAATCCGTCACGTCATGCACATTCACACATGCTGAGGATACAAGTGTCCCCATCTACCGGGGAAACCTTTTATTTGTTGTATTTGATTCTGATGGACTTGTTGCAAAATCTTACAGCATCCCATCTTCTTCAGATGACTCGATTTCAATTTTAAAATCATTAATTGCAACCAAATTAAACACTACAGATCTTGAAGTGACTGGAATCTTAACAGCACTTTCTTCCGGAATCACCTTGCTAAAACATCTTTATGTCCAAAAAGATGTGAGTGTGTCTTCGGATTTTTTATTTTTTAGTGACGACGCGTTAACAACAAATATGGGATCTTTTAATCACTCCACTGGTTTGTGGATTTTGTGGCAGTTGTTGGTCGTCGGAAATGCGACTGTTGGTGGAACGCTAACAGTGACGGGAGCTGCAAGCGCTGCAAGCCTTACGGCTGTGGGTGCTGTAGCTGGTGATAGCGGAAATTTTTCGTCTGGTGTCGCAACCAAAACGGCATCTGCTCCAGCAAATGTCGCGTCATGCGGATTAAAGACTCCTGTCATTTATACGGCTGATTCATCGCCTATCGATCTCACAACGGTAGTGAGTAGTTTAGGCTTGCCGTATGGTGAACGATTCCTTGTTGGAAACGTTGGCGGCAGCGCAATTACTTTAAACGCAAAATGTCTGAGCACTGGCGGATCAGAAGTAAATAAATCATTCAGTCTTGATTGGGGTTGTGTTGCAGAATTTATTGCTTATCCATCTTCAGCTGGCGCGCACGCGGTTTTTAAAGTCGATTGATTGGAGGAATAAAAATGAATTCAATGATAGCGGAAAATGCCAAGACAACTGCCAGTGTTATCGCTCAAAGCGGCATGGAAAAAAGTGGGACTGAATATTATGCGTTTCTGCTTGTGATTTTAGTTGTGGTTATTTTGCTTACTACAGCAACTGTTGTTTTCCTTCTTTATAAAATTCTCAAGCTGAAAAAAGAAAATGATGAAAAAAGTCCAAATGGCGGCGGCCCTGGAAAGATGATAACTAAGGCCGATTTAATCGAGGTGATATCTCCGATCAATGCTAATATCTCTGTTATGAACCATCAGTTGAAAGACCTAACAAAACGAGTCGATGACAATTTTGAGAGGCAGGAACAGCAATTCAAAAATGTCAACGAAACTTTCGCTAAAGGCGTCCGTGAATGTCATGGACGTATTGACGAGCATTTAGAGAATCACTCCAGTGGACTATTCGTTTCTTCTCGATTAAAAGGCGCAATGACTTAAGGAATAATATGCTCGAAAATTTAAGACAAATAAAATATGCTCTGTTGTATGAAAATAATAAGCTCTCAAAGGGCTGTTTGATGCTGCTCACCATTTTTATACTCATGATTGTGATATGGACTATTGGATTTTTTAAACCTACAGTAGTTGTTCCGGACTCAATGTTGGACGCATTTTACGGGCTATTAGGTTTTAATGGGGGCACTAAAATTGTGGGCGTTGCCCGAACTGTAGTGGAAAAAGCGAAGACGGCGCAACAGTCACAGAAAACAGCGAGTGTGGATAGCCCCGATGCCTAATTTTATGGTTCCATCTGAAGGTGCTTTTAGCATTATTCGCTTTTGGGAGACTCTTAGAACTTACCCTTATCTATGTCCTGCCGGTGTACCGACGATAGGATATGGAAGCACTTATTATTTGGATGGAACACTCGTTAAACTATCGGACAAATCGATAACACAAGAAACCGCAGAAGCACTGATGGAACGCGTGGCCACAGAAATGGGGAATCAGATATACGGCTTGGTGGATGTAATCTTGACACAAAATCAATTCGACGCGCTTGTTTCATTCGTCTACAACGTTGGAATTTCGGCATTTGCGGGTAGCCGACTGCTGAAAAAAATAAATGCTGGTCTTATGGATGAAGCAGCCGCTGAGTTTCCAAAATGGAATAAATCTCGCGGGCGAGTGCTCCGCGGGCTTGTAAAACGACGGACTATGGAAATGGAACTATATCTTGAAAACGCTAATTCAATGGCCGCCTAGGAGAAAAAATGAGCTTGTTAATTAAAATCATTGGAAACTTCCGGTGGCTTTTTTTACTTGTCGGAATTGCCGTGGCCACGGTGGTTGCGTGGGTCTTCTGGCCAGCGGATACCCAGCCACGAGTGGTGACGACTGAAAAAATAGTTTCGGTAACGGACAGTGTGGCTATCCGTCAGCTCCGCGATTCTCTGGCTTTAATGCGTAGGAGTCAAATAAGCGTGAAAATTCGGAGGGTGACTGTACATGATACCCTCGGAAATTTAACAACGACGCTGGACAGCATGGCCGCTCAATCGGACACTCTTTACTTGACCAAAGTGCATAGGGATACGACCTATGTCCATGTCCGTGATACATTGCAAATTGTGCGGTCCAATTCATCCGGCCATGTGAAACGAGGATATTTATTACTCGAGACATACACAGATAAAAGTCTGGACCCTGGATTTACGGCCGCCGTGAAGGTGCCTGTTGGGGAATTTTTTTCGGTGAATGGCTATGCTGATTACCAGGACTCGGAAATCACAGCGAGAAATCTTGAACTTGGCGGGGGTGTCGGGATGGATTGGTCTATTATTTCTGTCAGTGGACTAGTCAAAAACGAAGGTATTTCTGGAAATGGGTTTGATTTTGAGGTGCGCGGCGGGGTTATAGTTCGATTTTGAGTAATTTTTTGTAAAAAAATGTATCTGAAATGATCTAGTGCTTTAAAAACACCTCAAATCCTGTAACTCATTGATTTTTAAGGACGTTAAAATAGCCACGGACTCATAACCCGTCGGTTTCCGGTTCAAGTCCGGAAGGGCCCACTTAAACCCCGTCAGTAC